>JACZTE010000227.1 GCA_022573935.1 Chloroflexota bacterium | reverse complement strand
CCACCGCCATCGTCTCCGCTACAGGCGCTCAGAGCGACTGCCGTAATGGCCACGGCGAGTAGCAATAGTAACGTTCGAATCGACATCGTAGACCTCCTGTGCTCAGGCCGCTGTGAAGCGGCAGACGTTGGCGCACTATATACGACGGGAAGCGGGAGACACAGCCCGTTCGGCTCAGCCAAGCAATCGGGTAGTCGGGAATATCCTCGTTGACCGCGTCGCTGAGGCGATGCTAAACTGAAGTTACGAGGGTGTTCAAGTACCCCCGGGGTCGAAAGGCTGGGTGCCTCGGCCCTTCTTCTCTGAAGAGCCCTGGAGGCAGGAAGCCACATGATCGCCACCGTCGTCAGCAGCTATCCGAAGATACCCAACCGGCCCCGCCCCGCGCGTCTGCGCAACGCCATCAACCGCTTCGACCGCGGTGCGATCACGGAGGAGGAGATCCGCAGCATCGAAGACGACGTGACGGAAGAGGCGCTCCAGGAGCAGGCGGAGGCGGGCCTGGACCTGGTGACCGACGGCCAGATCCGCTGGGAGGACGAGCAGACGTACCTCGCTCGCCAGCTCGGCGGCATCTCGCTCAACGGCCTCACCCGCTGGTTCGACACCAACATGTACTACCGCCAGCCCGTCATCGAGGGCGCTATCACCTGGCAGAAGCCGATCACCGTAGACGACTACCGCTTCGCCGCCGAGCACAGCGAGAAGCCGGTGAAGGCGGTGCTTACCGGGCCCTACACGCTCGCCCGCCTCTCGGTCGACAAGCACTACGGCTCCGTCGGAGCGCTGGCCAAGGCGTTCGCGGCGGCGCTGAACCAGGAGGCGAAGGCGCTGCAGGAGGCCGGAGCAACGCTCATCCAGTTCAACGAGCCGGCCATACTCCAGCATAAGAAGGAGTTCGAGCAGTTCGCCGACCTCTGCCGCAGCCTGGTCGATGGCATCACCGTGGAGACGTCGCTCTACCTCTACTTCGGCGACGCGGAGGGGATCTACCCGCAGATCCTCGACCTGCCGTTCCAGCTCATCGGGCTCGATTTCGTGATGGGCGCCAAGAACGAGGCGCTGCTCCAGAGCGCACCCTTCACGAAGAAGCTGGGACTGGGGATCATCGACGCCCGCAACACGAAGCTGGAGTCCGTCGATGAGATCGCCGCGCGCATCCGATCGCTGGCCGCAGGGCTGGCGCCCGACCAGATCCACGTCAGCCCCAGCGCGGGGCTGGAGTTCCTGCCACGCGAGGTGGCCCAAGAGAAGCTGCGCAGGCTCGCCCAGGGCGTGCGCCAAGCGGAGGCGGTGCTGGTATGACCAAGGGTCTCTTGACGACAACCGTCGGTAGCTTTTCGAAGCCGGACGCCCTCCAGCGCGCCCGCAACCAGTACGCCCGCGGCAAGCTCTCACGCGAGGAGCTGCTGGAGCTGGAGCGCGAGGCCACTCGCGATGTGATCGCCCTCCAGGAGGAGATCGGCCTCGATATCCTCGTGGACGGGGAGATGGCGCGGGGCGACATGGTGGCCTACTTCGGCGAGCTGCTGCCCGGCATGGAGCTGGGCGGGCTGGTGCGCTCGTACGGCAACCGCTACTACCACAAGCCGATCATCAAGGACGACGTGCATTGGCAGGAGCCGCTCACGCTGGAGATGTGGCGCTTCGCGCAGGACCTCACCGACAAGCCGGTGAAGGGCATGCTCACCGGCCCCTACACCATCGTCGAGTGGTCGTTCGACGAGTACTACCCCAGCCGCCGCGACGCGGTGCTCGCGATGGCGCAGGTCGTCCGCCGCGAGGCCCAGGAGCTGGAGCAGGCCGGCGCGAAGTACATCCAGATCGACGAGCCGGCCCTCTCCACCCGCGTCGAAGACCTGGAGATGGCGCTCGAAGGGATGGCCGTCGTCACGGAGGGCATCAAAGCGAAGACGATCACCCACGTCTGCTACGGCGACTTCGCGTCGGTCTACCCCGGCTTTCTGGAGATGGCCGTCCAGCAGTTCGACCTGGAGGCGGCGAACAGCAACTACGACGTCGCCGATATGTTCACGAACGGCACCTTCCCGGAGGAGAAGGAGATCGCCTGGGGCGTGATCGACGTGCACAGCCACGTCGTCGAGTCCGTCGACCAGGTGAAGGCCGGCATCAAGCGCGGCCTGGAGATCCTGCCCCCCGAGCGGCTCTACATCGACCCCGACTGCGGCCTCAAGACCCGCACCTGGGAAGAGGCGTCGGAGAAGCTGCGCGTGATGGTCGCGGGCGTCCGCGCCGTGCGCGAGGAGCTCGGGATCGAGTAGGCTCTACTATCGCGCATATGGCGGGGAATGACCTCGCAGTCATAGCCATCGACTGGCCGGGGCGGACTTCCTTACTACGCAAGTTGGCTAGGTGGGGCGCCGTGGCGACTGCGGCGGACGGCGCCGTGGGCGTGCCGCACCGCGCCGTCGAGCGCCAGCTCACCTGAGAAGACCGTGCGCTCTGTCGCCGGGAACGTCTCCGGATGGGGTTGGCACAGGTGGCCCAGAGCTAGTCGCGCTCAAACACATATGCTGCCCCGGCATCGGTCCCCCCGGCATCCTCCGTGTATGCTCCTACGACGGTGGTGTTGCTGGTGACCGCTACGCTCACGCCGAAAGAGTCTTCGGCCTGAGCGTCGGAGGCAGTAAGCTTGGCCACCTCGCCCCAGTTGTCCACGCCCCCCTCGTCGCGTTGGAAGACGTAGGCGGCGCCGGCGTCGATGCCACCGGCATCCTCGCCGTGTGCCCCCACGACGGCGGTGTCGCCGCCGACCGCCACGCTGAACCCGAAGAGGTCGCCGGCCGCGGCGTCGGAGGCGGTGAGCTTGGTCACCTCGCTCCAGTTGTCCGCGCCGCCCTGGGCGCGCTGGAAGACGTAGGCGGCGCCGGCGCTGCTGCCCTCGGCATCTTCGAGGCGCGCCCCCACGACGATGGTGTCGCCGCTGACCGCCACGCTGAAGCCGAACTCTTCGTCGGCCCCGGCGTCGGAGCCGGTGAGCTTAGTCACCTCGCCCCAGTTGCC
>JACZTE010000226.1 GCA_022573935.1 Chloroflexota bacterium | reverse complement strand
GGGCACGCGCACGTCGAGGTTCGGCGACTGTTCGCGGACGAGCGCGGCGCCTTGGACAGCAGCTTCGTACATGGCGCTGAATTGGCGAGAGACCGTGAGACAGAGCACGGCATCGGCGTCCTTGCCCGCCCGCAGGATCGCTTCGGCATAGACGCCGGGTGGCGGCGCGGCGGTGGTGGGCGCCTGCCGCGTCGTGCGAAGCGTTTCGTAAAATTCGGCGGTGTCAGGGGACATGCCATCCAGGTAGATCCGCTCGCCGAAGGCCAGGTGGAGGGGGACTACTTCAATCCGGCGCTCGGCCGCTAGCTCCGCTGGGATGCAAGCGGTACTGTCGGTGACGATGCCGACGCGGCTCATGGACGGCGGCCTCCTTGCCGAGAACGTTCGCGTGAGAGAGGGCGGTTGCGTCTATAATTTGTCGCGTGCTAGACTGAGGCGAAGCTGAACGAGCATAGCATAGGTATGGTGGGCGACAAAAGTTTATGATAACGAAGGAACAGAAAGCGGCCATTATCCAGGAGCATGCCCTACACGAAGGGGATACCGGCTCCTCGGAGCTACAGGTCGCACTCCTCACCGAGCGGATCACCCAGCTTACGGCGCACATGCGCGTACACAAGCATGACTACCACTCTCAGCGCGGACTCCTCAAGTTGGTAGGACAGCGTCGCCGGCAACTGGCGTATCTGAGCAGGACGGATTTGCCGCGCTATCGAGCCGTCCTCGGCAAGCTTGGCCTCCGCAAGTAACGGGGGCCTCTTCATATCGGTAGGAAGGAAGAGGGGAGTACACACCACACCACCGGCGCGAATCCGCGCCCGCCGAATCGGCACCGCTGCCCACACCGGGCCACGAAGAACACGAAGAGAAACAACCAAAGACTGCAGGCCGCCCGAGTTCTCGCTGGAGAACGGGAGCCTGTAGCACAACTCATCTCATAGGAGGCTAGGTACACCGTATGGTGGAACGATTTGAACGCACGATTGGAGCGTTACCGCTCACGTTGGAAGTAGGAGAGCTGGCCGGATTGGCCGGCGGCGCAGTCACCGTTCGCTACGGCGACATCATGCTGCTGGCGACCGCCTGTGTGAGCGACAAGCCACGAGAGGGGATCGATTGGTTCCCGCTCACGGTAGACTTTGAAGAGCGCATGTACGCTGCCGGCAAGATCCCCGGCAGCTTTTTCCGTCGCGAAGGGCGGCCGAGCACCGATGCGATCCTGTCCTGTCGCCTCACCGACCGGCCGATCCGCCCGCTCTTCCCCAAAGGCTTTCGCAACGACGTCCAGGTGATCATCACCGTCCTCTCCGTCGACAGGGAGCAGGTGCCCGATGTGCTCGGCACCATCGGCGCCTCCGCCGCGCTCTCGATATCGGAGATACCGTTCGCCGGGCCGATCAGCTCGGTGCGCATCGGCTACATCGACGGCGAGTTTCTCATTAACCCGACGTATTCCCAACTCGAAGAGAGTGGGTTAGACCTCATCGTCGCAGGTACGCGCGACGCCGTGATGATGGTCGAAGCCGGCGCCCTCGAGGTGCCGGAGAGCATCGTGCTGGAAGCGATCGAGTTCGGCCAGAAGGTGAACAGCGATGTCCTGGACATCCAGGATGAGCTGATCGCCAAGGTTGGCAAGCCGAAGCTCGAGTTCGAGACAGCGACGCTTCGGCCGGAGGTGAAGGATGCCGTGCAGTCCGCGCTGGCGGGCAAGCTGGACGAACTCGCCAGCGCTGCAGACGAGCGCAGCGCAGCCATGCGGGCGCACCGGCAGGAGCTGGTGGATCGCCTCGGCGAGCAGTTCGACGAAAAGGAGATCGTCGAGGCGCTGAGCCAGGTAGTGAAGGAGACGGTGCGCGGTGCGATCTTGGAGCGTGGCGCCCGGCCGGACGGCCGCGACTTGACGGAAATCCGCCCGATCTCCTGCAGCGTGGGCATCGTGCCGCGCGCGCACGCCTCGGGCCTCTTCTCTCGCGGCGAGACCCAGGTGCTGAGCATTGCTACGCTGGGCTCTACCGGCGACCAGCAGCGGCTCGATAACCTCGCGCCTGGGGATAAGAAGCGGTTCCTCCACCACTACAACTTCCCGTCCTTCTCCGTGGGCGAGACGCGGCCGATGCGAGGGCCGGGCCGCCGCGAGATCGGACACGGGGCGCTGGTGGAGCGCGCGCTAGAGGCGGTGCTTCCCGACGAAGAGGAGTTCGCCTACACAATCCGTCTCGTCTCAGAAGTGCTCTCCAGCAACGGCAGCACCTCGATGGCGAGCGTCTGCGGCAGCACGCTCTCGCTGATGGACGCCGGCGTGCCGATCAAGGCGCCGGTGGCCGGCATCGCGATGGGGCTGATAAAGGGCGAAGGCGATGCTTACGCGATCCTCACGGACATCGCCGGCTATGAGGATTCCTTAGGCGACATGGACTTCAAGGTAGCCGGTACAGCCGAGGGCATTACCGCCCTTCAGATGGATATCAAGGTCAAAGGCATCACCGTGGAGATCATGGAGAAGGCGCTGGAGCAGGCGAAAGTGGCGCGGCTCTTCATTCTGGACAAGATCACCGAGACGATCTCTGCACCACGCGACGAGCTCTCCAAGTGGGCGCCACGGCTGATCAGAATCCAGATTCCCGTCGAGAAGATCGGTACCGTCATCGGCCCCGGCGGCCGGGTCATCCGCTCGATCATCGAGGAGACGAAGTGCAGCGTCGATGTGGAAGACGACGGCACTGTCTACGTGGGCTCTGCCGATGCGGAGATGGCACAGAGGGCCGTCGCCATTATCGAAGGGCTGACGAAGGATATCGAAGTAGGCGAGACCTACACCGGCAGAGTCACGCGCATCATGGACTTCGGCGCGTTCGTCGAGATCCCGGGCGGCAAGGACGGCCTGGTCCGTATCGGCGAGCTGGCCGACTACCACGTGCCGACGGTCGAGGATGTGGTGTCGCTGGGCGACGAGATCGAAGTGAAAGTGATCGAGATCGACGCGATGGGGAGGATCAACCTCTCACGTCGCGCCGTCCTCGCCGGCGAGGACGGC
>JACZTE010000225.1 GCA_022573935.1 Chloroflexota bacterium | reverse complement strand
AGCTGTACCACGTCTAGCGGCAGTACCCGTGGGTTGGGTCGCGATGGGCCGTCCTCCGAGCTATCGCATGTAAGGTGGGTTGTACGCCGCGACGGCTAGTCCGGCTCCGTGTCGCGCAGCATGACCATCCCGAAGATGGTCGTGGAATAAGCAACGCCGCCCTGCGGGCCGATGAAGAGCGACCCCGACCAGTTGTTATAGCCCATGCCGGTGCCCGCCAGCGCCTTGTAGACGGTCTCGCCCGTGGCAACGTCGGAAGCGATGAAGTACCACCTGCTGTTCGGCCCCGAGCCTTCCCGGCCATACTGATAGACCAGGCCGTTGCCGAACGATAGCCGGAAGCCACCGATGGTCCTCTCTCTGCTAGACCAGACCGCTTCGCAGCCATACGATCCGTCGCTCCGCGTGGTCAGGTCGACTCGCGTGAGGCCGGGCTCAGGGTAGGAGAACGGGAAGGCATGGTGCCCCCAGTTGTTCTCGACGATCGCCGAGTGGACGCCGCTCCCCTTACCGTTTTCGTCCGCGTGCTCAAAGCCGATGACGGTGAGGTCTGTCCCGCTCTCGCCCTCCTTGAAGACCGGGACGCTGCCCACGAGCGCTCCATCAGAGCGCTTGATGAAGAGCAAGTTGATCCGTGGCTGGGCATTGTCTGTGATGACGACCATGCCGTCCTCCGGCGTTCCCGTGAGCGTCACTGACGCTCCCGACCCGACGCTGATGTGGCCGGCCTTCTGCTGCGTGGCCTTCGAGTACTGGGTGCGCCAGGCCACAACCGGCCCATCGCCGTCGCGCGCGAACCGGTACATCGCCTGATCGGAGATGATGAACACCCCGTCCTCGCCGACGGCGAACGCGTTCTCGATCAGCTCGCCCTCCAGACGATGGGTGCGGATGGCGCCGGAGTCCTTGTGGAGCATCCCGACCACCCCCTCTGTCGTGGCGTACCAGTAGTAATCGCCGCCCCACTCCGGCACGACCCACGCCGCGCTGTCGTCCTTGCTCTCCGGCACGAGGTGGCCGCTCACGTCGTACTCCCGTACGAGCTTGAAACCCTCGGTGCTCCCTGGCGGCGGGACCTGCACGATCTGGATCGTGTCTCGCGTCGTGGGAACCACGGCGCGGTCTTCGCCGTCGAGGCAGAAGTAGATCCCGGCGCCCAGATACTCCCAGGGCCGGGGCCCGCGGATGAGCGATGCGAGCGGGCGGGGCGGGAGGTTGTATGCGGCCAGCTTGTCCAGCGTGTCAGGGTCCAGCAGCTCCAGCCGAAACGCCCTGCCGTTGCTGTAGACCACGACGAGCCGCCCATGGCTGTCGAAGGTGATCGTGCCGTAGCCGCCAAAGCCCTCGGTTCGCGTATGGACGCGCGGATTGATGCCTAGGGGGCCGCTTGCTTCATATGTATCGCTGATATAGCTGTCGCAGTGCATATTGTTGCCCCAGCTCGGTCCCATGTGTGGGTGCTGTGGAATCGGCACATGGCGCACTGGCTTCGCGAAGTCCGTAGGGTGGTGGCGAATCAGCTTGTGGCGCTTCGGCACGAGGCGATGAAGCACGCTGTTTGGGATGCGCCTGGTGGGGCGAGACACGAGCGTAATGTAGACCGCGTTGAGAGTCAGACACGCCATTGCCGCCATCGCTTTGAGTCGCTCCATCATCGTCCCCTCTTTCCCGTTGGGTCGCTCGCCCGTGACGCTTCGATCTGTTCGTAGCCCAGCGCCTCGAATGCGAACGACCAGTGCTCGTTCAACTTGGCGATCATGCCTGCATCCATCTGGTACTCATTCCTCTGATAGCCTGCGATTGAGCTGAGGTAGGCTCGGAACTTCGGCTCTGCCTTGGCGAAATGCGGCAGGTTTAGCGTTTCGTACACCTTGCGCAGCTGTGCCAGGGGGTCAGCTACCAGCTCTTCGTATCTCAGCTCCACGAGGTTGCCGGCTGGAATCAGCGCCTTGTCGGCAAGGAGGCGCTGCATGAGCTGCGGATAGAAGCGCATGACCCACTCTTCCGCTGTTCCGGGAGGCACTTCTTGAAGCTGAGCCCGTCCCAGCACGACCCGGTACAGGTGCTCCGTTGACCGGAAGATATCGTACGGATTGCGGCAGATGTGAATGAACTTGGCGTTCGGGAACAGCTCGAGCAGCGTGCTGATGCGTGCGCTGTCGGCGCAGTTCTTGATGACAAGCCGCTTACCTTCGGCATGCAGGCTCGCCTTCCGCAGGACAGAAAGATAGGCTTGCTTCCATTTTGTGATGATGGGCTTCGGAAGGCTCTCGAAGTTCGTCACGTAGCGCTCGAAGTAGAACTGGGCGCGACGCGGAAACGTGTACATGTGCAGGTACGACCACGGTGACAGGTTGGCGATCGCCAGGTCTTCTTCCTCTGGGTTGTCCATGGAGAGCGGGATGTTGTCGACTTCCCTCGTTGGATGAAACTTCTTGGCTACCCAGTCAACGGCGGGCTTCAGCCATCTGTCGCCTACGATCGCCAGGCCCGGCGCAAATGCTTGGAACGTTGAGACGTAGCCGAAGCTCTCGTCCTGTGCTAGGAGGTTATGCAAGTGCGTTGTGCCGCTCCGCCAGTGGCCAATGATGAAGATGGGCGCTGGATGGATTGTGGTTCGTTCGACGGCCTTCCGGTACCGTAACGACTCGTAGATGCGGAGTGGGCTCGTGGCGAGCGTGGAGAGCGTCACCACGAGCGCGCGAAGTAGGAACTTCCTATCGACACTCCGGTTCTCGATCAGCAGGCCCAGCCAGACTCGGAGCGAGCCGAACGCGAGCGGGTGCTCGAAGATCCGGGCGGTTCGCTGTTCGGTCATACGTCTCTCACTGCATGAGCACGTTACATTGGCCGCCGCAGTGAGAGCAAGCGGCGCGGGCTCCGTCCCGGCGATGTACGAGCCTGCTATCGGAAGGGGAAGAGCGGCAGCCCCGCTACGCCCAGCTCGAAGGCGAGCACGCGCCCGCCGCCGGCGGCGGTGACGAAGAGCGTGCGCCCGTCGTCACCGCCGAAGCGATATAGCCGCAGCCTCTGTCGTCT
>JACZTE010000224.1 GCA_022573935.1 Chloroflexota bacterium | reverse complement strand
GCTCCCTTCTCTTAGCCGATCTGGTTGCGGTGCTTCTGTCCCGCAGCCTTGGAGCCGCGCCTTCGCGGGGTATAGGGGGGTGTCTGAAATGGGGTAAATCTCAATCCACGCGTGGGTTAACCCCGGCGGCAGCCTGACGGTGCCCCCCTCAATGACGATCTCCCCGGTTCCGGCAGGGTGTTGCTTAGTAATCCTGGCCGTTCCGAGGGGGAGTCCCAGATTTTCAAATTCCTCCACTCTCCACCCAGGCGGGTACTTGATCGTGAAGCCGAGCGGGCTGGTGTAGGTGGGCCAGCCGGAGGTGTCTACGTCGGGCGGCGCGCCGATGTCAGCGGGCGGCGAGAGCGCGTTGGCGGCGGGCGTCTCGAGGCTGGAGGCGGCTCGCTCGTCGTCGGCTTGGGCGAGCAGGTAGACGCCGCCCGCCAGGGCGCCCGCCGCGAGCAGAACGACGCCTACTCGTAGCATGCTGGCCAATGGGCTGGAGAGCATCGCGCTGCGCTCCTCTCCAGAAGAGGACTCATTCTACCACAGTGCATTGAGGGGCTATGGGCTCATCGCTTGCGGGCTGGCCGTAGTATAATCGACTGAGTTTGCAAGGAACGGCTGAAAGGAGTCACACGGATGGCAATCGACGCCGGTGTTTTTCGGGCGTATGACGTGCGGGGCAAGGTGGGCGAAGGCATCACGACGGAGCTGGCCGAGCTGCTGGGGCGGGCCTTCGGCACATACATCGGCGAAGAAGGCGATCGGAAGGTCGCCGTCGGGCGGGACAACCGGCTCAGCGGCGAGGAGCTGAAGGACGCGCTGGTGCGCGGCCTCGTCTCGACCGGCTGCACCGTGTACGACATCGGGCTGAGCACATCGCCGGCGCTCTACTTCGCCTCCGCCCACTGGGGGCTGCCGGGCGGCGTCAACGTGACGGGGAGCCACAACCCGCTCGATGAGAACGGCTTCAAGTTCGTCGGGGAGGGCGCCCGTCCTATCGCCGGCGACGAGCTGCTCGAGATCAAGAAGATCATCGACGCAGGCTCCTTTCGCTCAGGCGAAGGGCGCGTCGAGCAGCGAGCGATCAAGCCGGAGTACCTCGATCGGCTGAAGACCGCTGCCAAACTGACGCGGCCGTTCCGGGTCGTGGTCGACACCGGCAACGGCGTCGCCGGCCTCTTCGCTCCCGAGCTGCTGCGTGAGATCGGCTGCGAGGTGACGGAGCTCTACTGCGAGCTGGACGGCCGCTTCCCCAACCACCTGCCGGACCCGCAGATGCCGGAGAACGTCGTCGACCTGCAGGCGAAGGTGCGCGAGACCGGCGCCGACCTGGGCCTCGCGTTCGACGGCGACGGCGACCGGCTGGGGGTGATCGACGAGAAGGGGGAGCGCCACGAGGCGGACTACATCGTGATGCTGCTGGCGCGCGGCCTCCTCGAAGAGCAGCCCGGCGCGAAGGTGATCCTCGATATCAAGACTTCGCAGCCGGTGATCGACGACATCAAGGCCCACGGCGGCGAGCCGATCGTCTGGATGACGGGCCACTCCCTGATCAAGATAAAGATGCGGGAGATACAGGCGCCCTTCGCCGGCGAGTCGAGCGGCCACATGTTCTATAGCGAGCACTTTTACAGCGACGACGCGCTCTTTGCCGCATGCAAGCTGCTCACGTTCCTCTCGAAGAGCGACATCCCGTTCACGGAGCACCTGCAGGGGATCTCGCGCTGGTACACCACTTCGGAGCTGCGCGTCCCCTGCCCGGACGACCGGAAGGTGGCCGTGGTGGAGGCGGTGGCGAGCTACCTGCGCGATCGCTACCCCTCGGTGGAGATCGACGGCATCCGGTCGACCTTTCCCGACGGCTGGGCGCTGGTGCGAGCCTCGAACACCGGCCCTAACCTCACCCTCCGCTTCGAGGCGAAGTCGGCCGATGGGCTGGAGGCGATCCGCGATGAGGTGCTGGGTGTGCTGCGAAAGCACGTAGCGGTGCCCGAATCGGCGGAGCGCCGCTCGCCCGCGTAGGCCCGCCTGCGCATCGGATGTCAGAGATTCGGCCGGCTATCGCGCTCAACCTGTCGGCTAAGCTGCTGCTCCTGGGGCTGGCGCTCTTTCCGTTGGTGGCGCCGGACTTGCCGCAGTTCCAGGGGAAGGCGCTCGCGGCGCGCGCGGCGACCTACTCGCTGGTGCCCTTCATGCTACCGGCACTCTGGTGGCTGCGGGGGAGGCCGGCCTCCTACCCGCACCTGATCGACACGCTGATCGCGGTGCCCTTCATCGTCGACTCGGGCGGCAACGCGCTCGATCTATACGCGAAGGTTGAGGTGTTCGACCTCTTCGCCCACTGGCTCAACTGGGTGTTTCTCGTCACGGCCTTCGGCGCGATGATGTCGACGCTCGACCTGGGCCGGCTGAACGTCGGCGCGCTCTCGCTGGGCTTCGGCGCGGTCTCGCACATCTGTTGGGAGCTGGCGGAGTACGCCTTGAGCAAGCTTGGGTCGTCGGGGCTGCAGCTCACCTACGAGAACACGATGCAGGACTTCATCTTCTCGCTCCTGGGCTCGCTTACGGGCGCACTGGTGGTGATGGTGGTTGTCTGGCCCCGCCGTCCCTCTGGCGGTGGCCTCTTCCGCTGGTCGCGCGAGGAGCGCACCTGACGCCGGAGCTCCTGCGCTTGCGGCGTGGGCGACGGCTCGCTAGGATAGGCCTGCCTCAAGCCAGGAAGAAGTGGTCGCATGTCGGAAGCAGAGCCCCTCGTCTTCAATCCCCTCGATCCGGCGTTCCGAGCCGATCCGTACCCTCTCTACGCTCGGCTTCGCTCTGAAGATCCCGTCCACCACGTAGCGGGCCGCTGGGTGCTGAGCCGCTACGCCGATTGCGTGGCAATGCTGAAGGACCCGCGTGCGAGCAGCGACGTTACGAAGGCGAAGGGCTACGCTAGCTCCCTGGTCGAGCGTAGCGGCGCCAAGCCCGGCCGGGAGATGCTGGACATGCGCCCCTTCCTCATCCTGGACCCGCCCGATCACACTAGGCTGCGCGGGCTGGTGAGCAAGGCCTTCACCCC
>JACZTE010000223.1 GCA_022573935.1 Chloroflexota bacterium | reverse complement strand
CAGGCGCTAGCCGCAGACGGTGAAGCCGCAGACCGGGCAGCAGACGCAGCCTTCGCCATAGACCAGGGGGCCGCCGCAATCGGGGCAGCGATGTCGTCTCATCTCGGGCTCCTCATCGTACATGTGTTCTGTTCTTATGCTCAAGATACCAGAACACATGTTCCGTGTCAAGCCCCTACTTTAGGTCACCCTGAGCTTGTCGAAGGGTCTCTGTTCCCGATCGACCGGCTTAGGACAGAGCTAAAGCTCTGTCCCTACGAGGTTGGCCATGTGCGGCGGCTTCGCGCGGGCACAGCCCCGTCACCCTGAGCCTGTCGAAGGGCCTACGGGAATGAGAGGTCTCTAAGAAGAGAGCCAGCCGATGAGGTCGCGCACTTTGACCATCACCCACGCCAAACGCTCGCGGTCGATGACCACCAGCGCTCCGATGACGAGGATCGCCATTCCAAACTCTGCCATGATCCTACCTTACCATCCCACGCCGTCCTCTGTCGCCTCCCGGCTAGCCACCGGCTCGCGCCAGCTCCGGCCGGCCCGACCACTGCCACGCCAAGTTCGTCCGGCTCACCCCCAGCAGCATGCCGTGCAGCGACGAGGGGTGGACGAAGAGCCCCTCTGGATTCGGGTCGTCGCTGCGGCCGGCCCAGCGCGCCTCGCGGCGTTGCAACCGCTCGATGATCGCCGCCACGTCGTCCGTCTCCACGTAGCACATGTAGATCGACTGCCCGCGCTTGCCTGCGAAGCGGCCCATGGCCTGCGACGGGTCGGTGATCTGGGACAGCTCGATGCGGTCCAGCCGCTCCGGCGGATCGAAGAGGGTGAGTTGGCCCGTGTAGCCGTACCGGTCGCTCTCGATCGGCGAGAACCGCGCGGGATCGAGCCCGAACGCCTCCGCGTAGAAGGCGGCGGCCTCCTGGTGGTCGTCGATGATGTTCGTCACCTCGTACAGCCAGCGCACCGGGCCGACGGGCGAGCGCTCCACCTGCTCGCTGAGCACCATGCGCATCCCCGGCGTGCTCTCCGGCTCGATGTAGACCTGGCCGCTTTCCTCTCGCCAGGCGACGCCGTGCGCAGAGAGGCGCTCGCAGAGGGCCGAGAGCTCGTTCGAGGCGAAGCCGCCCGCGAAGATCCCCTCGCCCCAGCGCTCGAGCTGGGCGCGCACGGGGCCATCGCCCGACGGCTGGAGCAGCTCGAACTCGCTGCTCCCCGCCTGCATCACCGAGCGCTCGGCCTGGAGCAGCTCGACGCGGTCCTCGCGCACTTTCTGCGCCCCCAGCAGTTCGCGAAACGTCTCCTCCGCCGCGGCGCGGTCGCGCACGGCCAATTGCACGCGGTCGACTCGGGTCAGCATCGGCAGCCTCCTCTCCTTTTCGATAGGTGGCACCAGCGTAGTGAAGCGGACGGCGGCGGTCAAGGTGCGAGCCCGGCTCCTGGCTTGAGCCCCACAACCCGCGATAAGCTGTTCCCGTGGAGAGCGACACCGAATCCTCCGCACCGGCCCCCGAGCCAACCCGCGCCGCAGTCATCTACGGCTGGGTAGAAAAGCGCCTTCCGAAAAGCCGGCGAGGTCGCATCACCATATCGCTATTGATCGCGGCGCTGGTGATGATACCCTCGATCGCGCTGCTCCTGCTCCCGATCTGGGTGGACCTGAGCGAGGACCGGTTCGCCACCTTCGGCTACGCGGGCGTCTTTTTCGCCAATCTGGCCAGCACGGCGACGGTGTTCATCCCGGTGCCCGGCCTCACCGCCGCCGGCCAGGCGCTGATCCTCACCCAGGGCAGCATCCAAAACCCGGTCATCGTGGGGCTGCTGGGCGGCACCGGCATGGCTCTGGGCGAAGTCACGGCCTACGCGGCGGGCGCCGCCGGCTCGCAGGTGGCGCGCGAAGGCCAGATCGAAATGCCACGCCTGATACGGCCGATCGCTCGGCCACTCGTCCGCTGGATCGACTGGCTCATGGCGCACTACGGCTTCGCGACGCTGCTGGTGCTCTCGGCCGTGCCTAACCCCGCGTTCGAGCTGGCCGGGCTGACCGCGGGCGCGGTGCGGATGCGCTTCTGGCGATTCATGGTGGCGGTGCTGATCGGCAAGAACATCCGCGGCCTGCTGCTGGCCTTCGCGGGCGCTCGCGGGCTGGACATCCCCTACCTGACGTAGGGCCCGATTCCGCTGGCCTCGTGGCAGAGGCGGCGGCAGGCCGGACAGAGCTAAGCTCTGTCCTTGCGACGTGGTTCCAAGATCGATAGCCGGTGACCGATCGCCGAGCTAGAGCTCGCCGGGCGCCGCCTTCTCCAGCTCGAACGTCTTGTGGAGCGTTCGCAGCGCATCCTCCACGTCCGAACGGTGGACGATGCAGGTGATGCGGATCTCGCCAGTCGAGATCATATCGATGTTGATGCCGGCGTCGGAGAGGGCGCGGAACATGCGCGCGGCGTAGCCCGGCGCCGTCTGCATGCCGGTACCGACGATGCTTATCTTTCCCAACCCCTCTTCCGCCACCACCTCGGCGGCGCGAATATTCTTCGCCACCTGCTCGACGATGGGCGTCGCTTTAGGAAGGTCATCGCCGGCGACGGTAAAGGTGACGTCGGTGAGCCGCTCCACGCTCGCGTTCTGGACGATGGTATCGACGGAGATCTGATGCTCCGCCAGCGCTTCGAAAATGGTGGCGGCGATGCCGGGCTGGTCGGGCACGGCCCGCACCGTGACCTTTGCCACGTCCAGGTCGTGAGCGATGCCGCGCACTTTGTTGAACTGCTCCATGGTGACGCCTCCGTGAATGAGCGTGCCTGGCTCTTCAGTGAAGCTGGACGCGACGACGATCTCGATGCCGTAGACGGCGCCCAGCTCCACCGCTCGCGGGTGCAGCACCTTCGCCCCGACAGCGGCCAGCTCCAGCATCTCCTCATAGCTAATGTCGCGCAACTTGCGAGCCTTCGGCTCCACGCGCGGGTCCGCCGTGTAGACGCCGTCCACGTCCGTGTAGATCTCGCAGCGCCCGGCGCCCAGCCCCGCCGCCAGCGCGACGGCGGTGGTGTCCGATCCGCCACGGCC
>JACZTE010000222.1 GCA_022573935.1 Chloroflexota bacterium | reverse complement strand
TACTTCGTCCTTCAGGGGGATGGAACCGAGAACTCCAAAATGACGTCGTGGCGGCTGGCTGCGAAGAGACAGAACAACATCTGGGCGAGCTTTGGCCAGAATGTGACGGACCATCGCTTCGACGTGGATACGTGGACGCATCTGGAGATGGTGGCGGAGCTCAACAGCGCCGACGGTTCGCCGAACGGCGTGCTGAAGATCTGGGTGGATGGGGTATTGGTGTGTGACTACAACGACGTCGTGTGGCGGAACCCTGCCAATCCCGAACCGTTCAGGTCGTACAAATTCAATCCGACGTGGGGAGGGACGCCGTCTCACCCGGCCCGGACGGGCGCATCGTCCGTCGCGACGTGGAGGCCGCAGCCGAGCGGCCTGCGTCCGGCGCGCCGTCGCCTGCTTCGCCCGCGCCCGCTTCCACAGAGGTGGTCGGCATGAGCCGCATGCGCCAGACGATCGCCCGGCGCATGTCCCAGAGCAAACGCGAGGCGCCCCACTACTACATCACGATGGAGATCGATATGACGGAGGCGCAGCGCGCGCGCGGTCAACTCAAGGAGGTCTTCGAGCAAGAGTTTCGCGTCAGCGTGAACGACCTGATCGTTAAGGCGACGGCGATGGCGCTGGCCCGCCATCCGATGTTCAACAGCTGGTTCGTCGACGGCGAGATCCGCCGCCACGAGGCGATCAACGTCTGCGTCGCCATCGCGCTGGAGGACGGGCTGATCGCCCCGGCGATCCTCGACTGCGGCGGCAAGAGCCTGGCCCAGATCGCCGAGGCGAGCCGTAGCCTGGCGGAGCGGGCGAAGTCGGGCAGCCTCAAGCCCGACGAATACTCCGGCGGCACCTTCACCGTGAGCAACCTGGGGATGTTCGGCGTGGAGACGCTGATCGCTATCATCCAGCCGCCGCAGAGCGCCATCCTCGGCGTCGGTGCGGTGCGAGAGGTGCCGGTGGTGCGCGAAGGCGTCGTGGCCATCGCCGAGCTGATGCAGGTCGCGCTCTCCGCCGACCATCGCGTGACGGACGGCGCCCAGGGCGCGCAGTTCCTCAACGAGATCCGGCGACTGCTAGAGAACCCCGCCGCGCTCCTCGTATCCTAGCCGTCCCCGCAAGCCCGCCCGCCGCAGCTCGGGTTTCCCGCGCCTCGCCGGTGATGTACGCTGGCTGCGGAGACCGTTCTTGGCCGCAATCCTCGCACAGGCGCTCGTAAAGCACTTCGCCCCCGACATTCGCGCGGTGGACGGCATCGACCTGTCGATTCCCGAGGGGATGATATTCGGCTTTCTCGGCCCGAACGGGTCGGGTAAAACGACGACGGTCCGCATGCTTACCACCCTGCTCCGCCCGACGAGCGGCTACGCCGAGGTCGACGGCCTCGACGTGGCGAGCCACGCCGGCGAGGTGCGCCGGCGTATCGGCGTGGCGCTGCAAGACGCCGGGCTGGACGATATCCAGACCGGCCGCGAGCTACTGCAGCTGCAGGGGCGGCTCTACGGCATGCCCGGCCCTCGCATCAAGGAGCGGACGGAGTTCCTGCTCAAGGTGGTCGACGTGCTCGACGCCGCCGACCGCCGGATCAAGACCTACTCCGGCGGCATGAAGCGAAGGCTGGACCTGGCGGCCGCGCTCATGCACGGCCCGCGAATCGTCTTTCTCGACGAGCCGACGACCGGCCTCGACCCGATCAGCCGCGAGACGATCTGGAGCTACGTGCGGGAGCTCAACACCCAGGAGGGCGTCACCTTTTTCCTGACCACGCAGTACCTGGAGGAGGCGGACCGGCTGGCGGACGAGGTGGCGATCATGGACCACGGGCGCATCGTCGCGCAGGGATCGCCGGCAGAGCTGAAGGCCGGCATCGGCGCCGACGTCGTTACCGTGCACGTCGCAGGCGGCGACGGCGAGGTCGCGCGCGCCGCAGAGGCGCTGCGCGAGCTGGACGGTATGGAGGAGGTGCGTACGCTCGACGAGTCGGTTGTCGTCTACACGAAAGACGGAGCGCGAGCGATCGCGCGCATCGTGCTCTTGCTGGACGAGGCATCCGTGCGGATGGGTGAAGTCACGCTCGCGCAGCCGACGCTGGATGACGTCTTCCTGCGCAAGACGGGCCACCACATCGAGCGAGACGAATCCGTGCCGCAACCGGCGGAGCGGCCATGAGGCGAACGGCTCAGCACAGCTACTACCTCATGCTGCGGGCGCTGCGGGAATCGACGCGGCAGCCCGCGGTGGAGCTGACGAACATCTTCATCCCGATGTTCTTCTTCGCTGTCACCGTCGGGGCGATAGGGAACATCGCAGCGCGCGCGTTCGGGGTGGAGAACTACCTAGGGTTTCAGATGCCGGTAGCGATTCTCCAGGGCGTCGCCGGCATCGCCGGAAGCGCCGGCATGGGCACGGTCATGGACATCGAACGGGGCTACTTCGACAAGCTGTTGCTGACGCCGGCTTCGCGTCTGTCGCTCGTCCTCGGCCGCCTCGCCGGCGACGCCGTCCGCGCCATGGTGCTGACGGCGCTGGTCATCGCCGTCGGGCTGATCAGCGGCTCGGGGATGGCGGCGGGCCCGGCCGGCGTCGTCGCGATCGTGCTGGCGGGGGGCGCCTTCGGGCTGGCGTATTCGGGGATCGGCATGGCGATCGCGTTACGGACAGGCAGCCCTCAGGCGGCCCAGGCGGGGTTCCTAATCTTCTTCCCGCTCCTCTTCCTATCGCCCGCCTTTGCCCCGAAGGAGATCTTCAGCGGCTGGTTGCGCTTCTTGGCAACGATCAACCCGGTGACATACGTGCTGCAGGGGATGCGCGAGCTGATCCTGGAGGGCTGGAGCTGGGAAGCGATGGCGAGCGCGATGGGTTCGATCGGCGGGCTGGCTGTGTTCACGCTGTCGCTGACGCTGCTGGCGCTGCGCTGGCGCACCTCGTAGCGCGGCTGGCCGGGCTAGCGGATGTCCTCGCCCTCCAGCTCGCGGATGCGCTTGCTGAGGACGGGCAGCATGGCGACGGCCATGGCCGGGTTGGCTCTGAGCTCGGCGGTGAAGTCCCAGCGGGTCATGGCCAGACACTCGGTGTCCTCGAGTGCTAGCACGCTCGCCGAGCGGGGATGACCGTCC
>JACZTE010000221.1 GCA_022573935.1 Chloroflexota bacterium | reverse complement strand
CTCCAACGACGCGCATGGTGCACCTCCTATTCGCAGTTAGCCGTCAGTGCAAACTATACAAACTCCTTGTTATCCGATCTTTCGGTCATACCACTGAAAACCTGTGGGGAATCCCCCTATCTCGGTATGGGATAGGAGTGAATTGAGGAACTGTCCTCGGTGGGGGCGCGAATGGGGCGCGCTAAGCTTCGATGCGTTCGATGCGAAAGCGCAGGGTGCCGGAGGGAGCGTTAACCTGGATCTCATCGCCAGCGCGATGTTTGAGGAGCGCCTGTCCTACCGGCGACTCGACGGAGATGCGGCCCTGCTTCGCGTCGACCTGGCCCGGCCAGACCAGCGTGTAGCGGGTCTCGCCGCCGGAGGCCAGGTTGCGGAGCTCTACGGTGCTACCAACGGTGACGATCTTTCCGTCGCCCTTTACCGTAGCATCGATCGTCACAGCCTGATCGAGCATCGTCTCCAACTCTTTGATCCGCCCCTCGTTGAATGCCTTCTGTTGGCGCACGGCGTCCAGTGGGGCGTTCTCTCGAAAGTCCTTATCCTCCATCGCCCGCTTCATGTCCTTCTGAATCAAAGGCCGCTGGGCCTTGAGCGACTCCAGCTCCGCGGAGCGAGCAGCACGCTCCTCCTCAGTGAGCCGCACCTCCTTGGCCGCCTCTTTGCGAGCCGCCACCCGGCTTCCCCTTTTCTTCCGCAGGCGAAGGTGCGTGCCCAGGTTGGTAGACGTGTAGCCTTCCTTTTTTGCGAAGGCGAGGAACGCACGCGCGATCTCCGCGCGACGCGTCGGGTCGGTGACGCCTCCACTGAGGGTCTCGGCGTAGTTCGCCACCTCCTGGCCGCGTAACTTATCGCACGTGCGATCGGTGCCGCACCATCGAACGAAGCGCTGCACTTCCGTTCGGCTGGCGAGCCGCTCGTCGCCGGGCAGCGTCTTCAGGTAGTTTTCGGCCGCCTCGGTCAGAGTCATCGTAGAGCCTTCGGTCATCGCTTCCTCCATCTCGATTCTGGCACAGCGCTTCAAAGCGTGTCAATGTTACTAGCATCTGCCGAGCCACTCCGGTACGATAAAAAGTCATGGCTATACGTGCCGTCCTCTTCGACCTGGGCGATACCCTCTGGCACTTCCCCGTGCTGCCACCGCGCGAGAAGATCCGGAATGAGACCGTGCGCCGCATCTTCACGCTGCTCCGCTCCTGGGACATCGAGCCCGACGACGAGCTCCGCTTCCTGGGCCGGGACATCCGCCTAGCGGTGGTGAAGGCAGAGCGTACCGCCTACGACGGCGACTGCATCAGCGCCCACTACCCCACGCTCATCGGTCAGATAGCCGCGTCGAAGGGGCTGGAGCTCAGCCCGGAGCGCGCCGAGCAGCTCTGGCATGCCTGGAACCTGGGCGGCATCTTCCTGGGCCGTCGCCTGCTGGACGGCGCGATCGAGATGCTGGAGACGCTGCGCGACCGGGGCTACACGCTCGGCTCCGTCACCAACCGGTCGTACGGGGGCCCCAAGTTCCTCGAAGAGGTAGACGAGTTGGGCCTGGGCCAGTTCTTCGACGAGATAACCATCTCCTGCGACCTGGGGTACATGAAGCCACACCGCAAGATCTTCGAACACGCACTGAACGCGCTCGGCGTCGAGCCGGAGGAGACGGTGATGGTGGGCGACTCGCTGCGCGCGGACGTCGCCGCCGCCCAGGC
Organism: Chloroflexota bacterium; assembly: GCA_022573935.1. Next base: position 1,416 of record JACZTE010000221.1, on the reverse strand, counting down.
GCTGGGGATGACCGCCGTCTGGCTTCGACCACCAAACCCGCGCGAGGAGTTGGACGGCTACCGGCCCGACTTCGTCGTCGAGGAGCTCCGCGAGATCGAGCAGCTATCCTGCTTTCGACCAGGCGCGCAGTCCAGCGCCTGACACCATGCCCATCGACAACGAGTGGTACCATCGCCTGGGGGACGCCTGGTGGGACCCCGACGGCGCCATCGCTGCGCTGCACGAGATCAACCCCACGCGCGTCGCCTACTTCTGTGACGTGCTCGGCGACCTCGAGGGCATCCGCATCCTGGAGATCGGCTGCGGCGGTGGTCTGATGGCAGAAGCGTACGCTCGCCGCGGCGCCTTCACCGTCGGCATCGATCGCTCGCTGCCCTCGCTGCGCGTGGCCCGGCGGCACGCAGCGGCGGAACGGGTCGTGGTCGATTATTCGGGCTCGCTTGCGGAGGAGCTGCCGTTTTCGGACGGCGCGTTCGACGCGGTAGTAACGGCGGACACGCTGGAGCACGTGGAGAACGTGGATCGCGTGGTGGCGGAAGCAGCGCGCGTGCTGAAACCGGGTGGCCGCTTCGTCTACGACACCATCAACCGCACCTGGCAGTCGCGCCTGCTCCTCGTCTGGCTGCCCCAGAACATCTTTCGCATCGCCCCGCCGGACACCCACGACTACCGCAAGTTCGTGAAGCCGGAAGAGCTCCATGCGCTGCTGACGAAGCACGGCCTGACCAACTGCGAGACCCATGGCCTGGCTCTCAAACGCCACCCGATAGCCGCCGGCTTCTCGTACGCGCGCACCCGGCGGCTGGGCGGCTTCGTCATCGGCGACGACACGAGCATGTCCTACGTAGGCTACGCCGTGAAGGCGGCGTCTCCCTCCTCTGCGTGAAGCTGATGGCTAAACGGCGCAATACTCGCAAGCCCACCCCTCCGCAGCGGAAGACCGCGAAGACCTGGGGCGGCCGCTTTCGCCAGGCGACCCATCCCCTGGTCGAGGCGTACACCCTCTCGCTGCCCATCGACCGCCGTCTCTGGCGCGAGGAGATCGCCGCCTCCATCGCCCACGCCCGCATGCTGGGCCGCCAGCGCATCATCCCCCGCGCCGACGCCAACGCCATCGTCCGCGGGCTGCGCGAGATCGAGCGCGAGATGGCGGCCGGACGCTTCCCCTGGCGCGACGAGCTGGAGGACATCCACACCAACGTCGAAGCGCGGCTGGCCCAAAAGATCGGCGACACGGCCGGCCGCCTGCACACCGCCCGCTCGCGCAACGACCAGGTGGCGACCGACCTCCGCCTCTACGCCAAGCGCGCCTGCGATCGGGCGGAGACCGCTATCCGCTCGCTACAGCGTGCCTTGCTGACGCTGGCCGAAGCGAACCGCCAGGTGGTGATGCCCGGCTATACACACCTCCAGCG
>JACZTE010000220.1 GCA_022573935.1 Chloroflexota bacterium | reverse complement strand
GACCATCTGGTCGCCCCTACTCCTCATCTGTGTTTATCAGTGCGCATCTGTGGCTATGTTTCGGCACATGTCATCTGTGTTCATCAGTGCGCATCTGTGGCCATGTTTCGGCACATGCCACTTCTAGCGTGGCTCATAGAACCGGTCCGCGATGAGACCTGGCGGGGTGCTGAACAACCTCGTAGGCGAGGCTTTCCAGCCTTGCCGCCAGCTTCGTCACCGAGCCTGGAAAGGCTCGGCTACCGAATCTGCGTGACCGCGAGGCGCTAGCCCCCGTAGGGGCGACCATCTGGTCGCCCCTACTCCTAATCTGTGTTTATCAGTGCGCATCTGTGGCTATGTTTCAGCACATGTCATCTGTGTTCATCAGTGCGCATCTGTGGCTATGTTTCAGCACCCTGCTACGCGCTCAGGAACTCGATGATCTCCTGGTTCACCCGCTCCGGCGCCTCACGGTGCATGAAGTGGCCGCAGCCCTCGATCTTCTTTAGCGTGTGGTTCGGGAAGTACTCGCCCAGGCCGTCGCTCCACTCGAACGGGAGGATCGGGTCGCGGTCGCTCCAGAGGATGAGCGTGGGGGTGCGGATGGTCTGGTCGCCCTGCGGCTGGCCCGCGCTGCGGAAGGCGGCTCGATAGCAGTTGAAGCCGCCGCGCAGGGCCCCCGGCTGCGAGTACGCCTCGACGAACTCCGCGACCTCCTCGTCGCTGAAGACGTCCGTATCGTGCGACCAGTGGCGCAGGAAGTGGCGCAGGTAGGTCTCGATGTTCGCCCGGCTGGAGCCGACGAGATCTTCCGCCCAGGGCTGCTGGTGGAAGAGCATGTACCAGGTCTCGAAGCTCTGCGGCGGCTGGAAGAAGCGGCCGCCGATGCCGGGATAGGGCGGGTTGAAGAGCACCAGCCGCTCCAGCAGCTCCGGGTACTCGCGGGCGAAGCGCTGGCTCCAGAGCGAGCCGAAATCGTGGGCGACGATGCTGATGCGCTCGAAGCCGAGGTCGCGCACGAGCGCGGCGATGTCCGCCGCCATCACCGCGTCGGTATACCCCTCTTCCGGCGGCAGGTCAGGCTTGTCGGACAGCGCGAAGCCGCGCATGTCCGGCGCCACGATGTCGAAGCGCTCGGCCAGGGCCGGGATGTTCTGGTTCCACTCGAACCAGAAGCCGGGCCAGCCGTGGATGAGGAACACGGGTTGGCCCTGGCCGTGCCGAACGTAGTGCAGCCGGACGCCGTTTACCTTGGTTTCGTGGTGGTTCCAATCTTGGGCCAAAGCGGAACTCCTCTCATGCGTGCGATTCTGCTCGCTCTGTGCCGGCGACCGCCCCTCGCCGCGGGCCCAGCACATCGATGGCGGCGACGATGCGGCCGACGCCGGACGGACTCTCGTAGGAGAGCAGGCGCGGCTGGATGCGATAGCCGCTCAGCGCGCCCATCAGGATGGCGGTCTGTGGCACGCCGTCCTCCGCCGCGTCGCGCCGGTAGGAGGACTCGAGGCCCACCAGCCACTTCACGTCCCAGGCAGCGATGGCGCGCCGGTACTGCTCGTCGAAGAGCCGGCCGGTGCGCTGGTGGGCCTGGAGCGCATGCGCGAGGTCGGCTGAGCAGACGATGGCGACGCGCCGCTCGTAGCGCGTCAGCGCCCGTCCGACGGCCTGCCCCAGCTTGAAGTGGAAGCGCGGCTCCAGCCGGCAGGTGGCCATCGGCAGCAGGCGCGTTTCGGCCATCGCCTCGCGTAGGCAGTGGAGAGCCGCGTTGCGACCGCCGTCCCAGCGGAGCAGCGGCTCCAGTCGCGGGTTGGCTTCGGCGGCCTCTTGCTGGATCAGCTCGGCCAGCTCCAGGTCGGTCTCGAAAGCGAACTGCGTCTCAGGCGCGTCGAGCTCCGCGAAGTCGCCCGCGACCTCGGACGCCGTCAGCAGGCCGATCCCGCGAGCTGCTTGCAGGCCAGGGCCGGGCGAACTGATCAGCAGCACCGTCTCCGGCCGATGCGAGGATAGCTCGCCGGCGATGCGGGTCAGCGCCTCGCTAAAGCGCAGCGCCTCGGCGAGAGGCAGCGCCTCGTCGGGAGGCAGCGCCCCGGTGGAGCGCAGCGCTTCGACCGCGGGGTTGGGCTTCGTCTCGGGCGGTGTCGCGAGCGTTTGCGGGCAGATGCAGGCGTAGACCAGCGGCATGGCGGGAGTAGTATAGCGAAGCAGGGCGCTCGAGGCCTGATCCGGCCGGTAGGCCTCGACATCCCCCGTAGGTCGGGCCTTCAGCCCGACAACGACAGGCTTCGGCGTGAGGTCGGCTTCAGCCCGGTAGGCTGAGCCAGCCGAGGTAGGTCGGGCCTTCAGCCCGACAGCTACTCTTCGTCTACTGGTAGCGGTTCGTAGGCCGACTTCTTCGCCTTCCGCATCGCCTGCATGCCTTCTCGGATCGTCATCAGGGGCGTGGTCTTGATCGCCGTCACCGAGCCGCCGGCAGACGCAGCGATGGAGAAGGCTGCGGCAGACACGTTGTCCGGCATGCTCACGATCGCTATCAGGTCATAGTCTCCGAACGCGTAGTAGGCAGATTCGATCTTGCCCCCAAGCTTTCGGACGGCTGGCCGTACCGCCTCGATCCTGTCCTGCGGCGTCTTCACCAAGGAAGCCCAGGCTTCGGAGCTATAGGCGACCTGGTACATGTAGCGTGGCATAGCGACCTCCCTATCTCAACAATGGTCCGGACGTGGCACAAGCATACAGCCGTTTGGGTTTCCTGTCACTACCGCAAGCCGTCCGGTAGTGCTTCAGTTTGATTTAGGCCAGAGCAAGTACGCTCCTAAGGCGAGGATACCGAAGATGATGGCAGCTGCTGCGAAGAGGGTGCTTTCCTCAAAGCCAGAATCATAAGCATCGCTGGCGAATATTACAATTAGTATCCCCCAGATAAGCACAGCGAATCCCGCCACCAGCATGCCAACCGCTAGAACCTTCCTTATCATGTCTGCATCCCTTCTACGGCTTCGCGGGCTTCGGAGGGGACTAGCTCTAGTCCGCCAGCGCCGCGCGCAGCGCCGCGAGCACGATGCGGTCCTCGCGCGGGTGGACGGTTCGCAGCCCCATCCCCGTAGGTCGGGCTTCAGCCCGACAGCGACAGGCTTCGG
>JACZTE010000219.1 GCA_022573935.1 Chloroflexota bacterium | reverse complement strand
GCTAGCGGCGCGGCTCCCACGAGAAGAAGCGGGCCGCAACGAGCAGGCCTGCGATGCCCCACGCCGCCATCACGGCGAGGTGGCCGAACTCGAAACCGGCGCCCGTCTCGAACGGGTTGAAGGTGGCTTGCAACGCCTCCGAGAAGTGCCTGACGGGGAAGATACCGGCGAACGTGTTGAGCCAGTTCGGCGCATCTTCTGTGCGGATGAAGACGTCCGAGACGAAGAACAGTGGCAAGATCGTGCCGTTGACGATAGCGGGCGCGGCCTGGGCGTTGCTCACCAGCACGGTAACCGCCAGGCCCAGGCTGCTGAAGGCGGCCGCGCCGACGGCCAGCGTGACGATGAAGGCGGGCATCGTGTTGCTCGGCACGTCGACGTCGAAGAAGAGGACCCCTGCCGCAGTTACGATGGCGACGAGCAGGAGCGCGATGAGCGTCGCGTGCGCGATCTTGCCGAACAGGAACGCCCACGGCGGCAGGGGCGTGCCGCGCTTTCGCTTGAGCAGCCCCTGGTCCCTGGCGATCGTCACGCTCATCGCGATGTTCGAGTACGAGGCGGTGATCACCGATAGCGCGGCGATGGCGGGGACGTAGAAGACCGAGAGGTTGACCGAACCCTCCGGCAGATCGAACTCCTCGTTGCCGAAGACGAGATTGAAGATGGCGAGAAAGAGCAGCGGCATCGCGAAGGTGAAGAACGCCGCCGGCGGGTTCCGCCAGAAGGAGCGGTTTTCGTAGCGTATCTGTCGTAGCGCCAGCGCCAGATCGCTCACGTTTCGCCTGCCTTAGCTTCGGCTTCCTTGGTGAGCTTCAGATACACATCCTCAAGCGACGTACGGGTGACGGTCAATCCTTCCAGCTCTATGGCCTGCTCTTTCGCCCAGGCCGTGAGGTGGTAGAGCGCCTGGGTTGGCTGCGTCGTCTCGATCGTGACCTGCCCTTCCTCCACGCGGACATCGTCGCGCACCGCCTCAGGGAGCTCTCGATTGCCCGTGGGGAGGCGGAAGGTGATCGCCGTCGTCGCGTCGTCGCGCACGAGGTCGGCCGGCGCGCCCTGGGCGACGATCCGGCCCGCGACGATGATCGCCACGCGATCGGCGAGATACTGCGCCTCGTCCAGGTAGTGCGTGGTGAGAAAGACGGTCTTGCCGAGCGATTGCAGATTCTTGATCATGTTCCAGGCGTTGCGGCGCGCGGAGGGGTCGAACCCCGTCGTCGGCTCGTCGAGGAAGAGCAGATCCGGGTCGCCTGCCAGGCCGATCGCGACATCGAGGCGGCGCTGCTGGCCGCCGGAGAGCTTCCGCACCAGGCTCGTGCGCTTCTCCTCCAGGCCGACGACCTGCACGAGTTCGTCGAGAGGGCGGGGCGTGGGGTAGTAGCCGCGGTAGAGATCGATCGCCTCCTCGACGGTGAGGTAGGGCTCGACACCCGCTGACTGCAGCACGATACCGATGCGCTGCTTGAACGCTCGCTCGCGCCGGCCCGGGTCGTGCCCGAGGATGCTCACCTCGCCGGCGGTACGGTCGCGGTGGCCTTCGAGGATCTCGACCGTGGTGGTCTTGCCCGCGCCGTTGGGGCCGAGCAGCGCGAAGACCTCGCCCACGCTCACCTGCAGGTCGATGCCGCGCACGGCCTCTACCTCGGGGTAGGACTTGCGCAGGCCTCGGACGTCGATGGCGAGATCGGTCATGGGTGGAGCGGCGTCAGGAGCTAGAGGTCTCGGCGAGCTGGGGGTCGAACGCGGTGTAGGAGCGCTCGGCGTGGGAGTCCTCCTCGATTATCTGCATGAGCTCCGACCGCACCGAGAGGTCGTGCTGGGTGGTGGCAGCGCGATTGGCGTCCGCCTCGGACGACCAGACGACGAGCCGCCCGACCCGTCCCTGGGGATTGTGGGGCTCGCCCGAAAGTTTGTAGCCGCGCACGTAGCCGGGCTGGGTGACCAGGAAGCTGAGCAGATCGTCCATGATCTGCGAGACGCGCTCTTCCTGGCCGGGCTTCGGGTGCATGAGCGAGAGTCGAACGTAGAACGTGGCGTCGGCGGGGTAGTCCATGGCGCACCTCCAGGGGCGACTCCATGGTAGCAGCGAGCGACGGAGACTGAAAGAGAGGGGCTATTTACGATGCCGTTCGCCGCTTCCGAGTGGTAGGCGACGGCCGGCGGCGCATCTCGCGCGCGAGCCCTTCGTATGCCCACATGCGCAGCAGTGTCTGATAGCCGATGCCCTTCATGCGGGCGATGCGCTTCGCGGCTGCGATGAGCGACGGGTCGAGGCGGATGGAGACGAGCTTCTTGGGCGGCCGGGCGTCGATGAAGGGGCCTTCGACCGGCTCCATCTCGTCCCAATAGTCCATGACACTGTGGGTGTCCCAGAACTCGCTCTCCTCCTCGAGCGTTTTGAACTTCGGGATTTTAGCCATGATGAAACTCCTACTTTCGGTATGCTCAGCGCTCTTTGGCATCCATCCGACGAGCAGTGATAATGCGGGCAACCCTTCGTCGGTAAGCAAAGACGACCGTGATGTAACTGCCTGTGGCGGAGCGCCCAAGGAGGACATACTTGTCCCGTTCGGCCTTCCTGATACGCGCCTGCCGATCGAGCATCGCCGACTCCACTTCCTCGATAGCCAGGCGATGGCGGGTTTGTACCTTCTCGCTAACCGCATGCGTCCAGCCGAAGTCTTCGATCCGCATCAGGACGTAGTTACAATGTATATATATAGCGCTGAGAAATCAAGTAGGAACGAGCCGCTTTCTACACCAGCTCCTTCACGCGCTCCGCCAGCGAGCGGGTGAAGCCGACGGTGGCGGCGATCTCCTCGACGGGCGCCTCGCGGATCGTCTTCACCGTGCCGAACTTGCGCAGCAGCGCCTTCTTTCGCTTCGGCCCCACGCCCGGCACGGCGTCCAGCGCCGACTGTATCGCCCGCTTCTTCCGCAGGCCGCGGTGGTAGGTGATGGCGAAGCGGTGCGCTTCGTCGCGCACGCGCTGCACCAGGTAGAGCGCCTGCGAGGTGCGCGGCAGGACGATGGGCTCGGTCATGTCCTTGACGAAGAGCTCCTCGTGGCGCTTCGCCAGCCCGGCCGCCGGCACGTGCTCCACGCCCAGGTCGCGCATGG
>JACZTE010000218.1 GCA_022573935.1 Chloroflexota bacterium | reverse complement strand
ACCGCCTCGCGTGATTCGATCCACGCTGGCGCGTCTTCAATGCCGATCTCCTGACCGTTAGCGGCAGCTCGCAACTGGGCCCACGCGTGGTCCGCGGCGCCGCGGTTCGTCTCGTTGATGGCGGTCATGTTTAGCGGACGTGGAGGCGCTTGCGATTCGAACTTCATGAACTCCTCGCGTGTGAGTTGCAGGACGGGGTTATACCGGCGCTCGAACCCGATCGTGCTGCTGGGACGCCCGCACATGCCCTTCCCGCACGAGCCCTCAAAGTGCGCAGGGAAGACCTCAACCCAATCGGGCAAATGGAGGAGGCGCTGGATGCTCTCGTATTCCTCCACCGCGCCTTCAGGTCCGCCGAAGTCCGGCCTGCCGACGTCCCCCACGAATAAGCAATCGCCACTTAGCACCATCGAAGGTTCCGGACTTCGCGCCGGATTGATCACCAGAAGTGAGATCATCTCTGGTGTGTGGCCCGGCGTATGCATCACGCGCAAGATCACCTGCCCAATCGTGATCTCGTCCCCGTCTCGTAGTTTGTGGAACGCGAAGGTCACGTCGGCTGCTTCGTGGAGGTAGAGCGTCGCGTCTGCGGCCGCCGCGAGCGCTCGATTGCCAGAGACATGATCTGCATGCAGGTGGGTGTCGATGACACCTACCACCGTGTACTCACGTTCCCCCGCCAAGTCTAGGTATGGCTGGATATCGAACTGGGGGTCGACTACGATAGCCTCACGAGATTGCCGTGAGGCTACAAAATATGAGGAACAGCCGAGATCATCGTGAAGAAACTGTTTGAAATACATAACTTCTTCAGAGGGCCTTGCCGGCGACTCGTCGAAGCACACTGCCCAGCTGGCCCGGCGATCTAGAGATCGGGTAGCACAATAGCGCAGACATAGTCAACCGAGTTCAGGGAACGAGAAACGGGAGCGCCAGAAGCTGCCGTTGAGCGACCCATGGTGCGCCTCTACGCTTGCCTTAGCCCGCGGGGTGATCTCCAAGCGGCGCTTCACAACCCACCGGTCGCGCCATCACGAGCCGCCGGCGCTCCATACCAGCAGCAAGCCCAGCACGTAGCCAGCCACGATAACCGCTGCCGCCGGGTCGAACGGAAGGCGGCGGCGCTCCGTGCGAAAAATCATCTCCCGCAGCCCTACCGCCATCAGGAGTACGGCCACCGTCCCGGCGACGGCGTTGCTCATGTCGATGCTTTCCAGCAGCGGCCCCTGCACGTGAATCACGTCCAGCCAGGCCAGAATAATCATGTTGGCCACATTGCTCCCAAAGAGGTTGCCCACTGCCAGGTCCATGGCCCCCAAGCGCACGGCGGCAACGGAGGTCGACAGCTCCGGGAGGGAGGTGGCCATGGCCAGCCCCAGCACGCCGAAGAAGGTATTGCTCACTCCCATGAGCTCGGCGATCTCTTCCGCCGAGCCCACCAGGAAGGGCCCCGAAGCGACGATCACCACGGTGGCCGCCGCGAACCAGCCGACGGCGACCCTCAAGGGCGGCTCTTCCGCTCGTGCCACTGTGGCTAAGGGGACCACGTCCGGTTGAGCAGTACTCTCCCCGTGTCCCCGCATGAGGAAGGCGTTGGCTAGGAGTACCGCCAGGAGGGCCACGCTGCCGATGCTCAGCCATCCCAGGCTGAACTCCAAGCGGGCGACGATGAACAGGCTGGCAACCGCAGTCATGACGATGGCCGTTGATGCCGTCAGGACCATCCCTGGCGCCTCGCTCTGCATCACCCGGCGCCGGGTGTACACCAGCCCCAGGAGCCCCAGGAGCGCCATGTTGGCCATGTTGCTGCCGAATACACTGCCGGTGGCCAGCTCTGGGGTGCCCCGGAGGACAGCCGCGCTGCCCGTGACCAGCTCGGGGAGCGAGGTCACGGCGGCGAGCAGAATGGCCCCGACCCAGACCTGACCCAGGCCGGTGCGGTCCGCAATGACATTGGCGTTGCGGGCCAGCGCCATGCCGGCCAGCACTATGGCTAGGGCTGTGACCAGGAAGACGACCCAGACCACGGCGGCTACGGCTTCTCCGCAAGCGCTCGGACTATGTCCCTGCAGGTGATGAGGCCCACGAGCAGCCCATCGCGTACCATCGGTACCTGCCCGTAGCCGAAGATCTCTAGGACCGCCGCCACGTCGACCAGGGTCATCCCGGCCTCCACGCTCTGGACAGGACTCTCCATCACATCGCCCACCAGCGACGCTGAGGCTTTGCGCATCTCGCTCACAAACGCCAGGATGTGTGCCTCGTCATGGAGTAGTTTGCGCAACGCCACGGCCGGGGGCGTCGCCGTTGCCACGGCCAGCGGCAGCGGGTCCCACTCCAGCACGATGCCGACGGGTCTCCCCTGGTCGACGACGCACCCGTTGCCGCCATTCACCATCGCCCGCACCACCTCTCGGATTGGCGCGTTCGCAGGCACCGCCAGCACGTCCGGCGACATGATCTCCTCGGCTCGTCGCTCCAGACGCTGCGGCATGGTAATCTCTCCTAATCTCACTGGGCCACTCGCATGGCCACGAGGCCTACCAGGCGCAGAACCACGGCGAGGAACACGGAGCTGGTGCTCCTTGTCGCCGGACACCGATTCAGGGTAGCATAGGCCGAAGCGTCAGAATATGTGGACCCGGTTGCTATGATACGTCGCCTTCTCCTCGCTGCCTCCGCCCTGAGCGGTCTCCCCCTGCTCGTCGCCTGGTTCGTCTCCCAGGGCATCCTCCACCCGAAGCCGAAGGTAGAAGATCACGGCCTGAGCGACTTCGACCTGCCGGCGGAGGAGGTCTCCTTCGCCAGCCGCGATGGCACACGCCTCGCCGGTTGGTTCATCCCCGCGGCTGCGAAGGGCCGCAGTCCGGCCATCGTTCTCTCCCACGGTTGGGGACGCAGCCGGGCGGAGCTGCTCCCCCACGCCGATCTGTTACACCGAGCCGGTTTCGCCGTCCTCGCATTCGACTACCGCCATCGCGGAGAGAGCGGAGGCGACACGATCACGATGGGGCTGCGGGAGCGGGATGACCTGCGGGCCGCGCTCGACCTGCTGGCCGCCCGGCCAGAGGTCGATACCGAGCGCATCGGCGTCTTCGGCATGTCGATGGGCGGCGTGATCGCCATCCTCGTCGCCGCCGTCGACGAAC
>JACZTE010000217.1 GCA_022573935.1 Chloroflexota bacterium | reverse complement strand
GTGTCGTCGAAGCTGTCGAGCTGCTGCCGCAGGTAGTGGGCGCCGAAGTGCAGGCTCAGCGCTGGACGGTACAGATCTTCAAGCTCGAAGTCAGCCACTGCCAGGTCGCGAGCGATGTCCTCGCCCGTCGGAGCGATGACCTGCGTCAGCCCCAGAGCGCCCGCCGTGGAGCCGGCCAGCGGGTCGAAGAAGCTCTCTTGGCGGACGAGCGCCAGCAGCAGCACGTCGGGCGTCCCTGTCTCATCGGCGGCCTCTCGCAGCACCGGGAGGAACGGCGCGGGATAGGCCAGCCGCCAGAGATCGGCCGGGGCATCGCCGGCATCCTCCGACGGGACGGCCCGCAGCAATCGCGTGGCGGCGCGCGCCGATAGGTTATCCAGCCCAAGCGAGTGGAAGAAGCGCGTAAGCTGATAGAGAACGGCGGGACTGCTGCCGGCATTCTCCAGCAGCAGCCGGAACTCGCCACCCGCCCGCCGGCTCATGCCGAGCGCGAGCAGCTCCTGCCCCAACCCCCAGTGCCGGCTGTAGAGCAGCGCCTCCAGCGCCGCCCACGGGTCGTCGCCGGTGCTATCCGCCAGCCACGCTTCGATTTCCGCCCAGTCCGGCGCCGTCGCTTCGTCCAGTCCGGCGTCCTGCAGCGTTCCTCGCGCGTCGCCCAGGAGGACGGCAGCGCGCAGGCCATAGTAGTCGTTCGGCGCCTCTTGCTGCAGCGTGCGCCACGCTGCATGGGCGGCGTCTTCGTCGCCAGCGGCCGCCAGCGCCTTGCCCTGCCAGAGCAGGGCTCGCCTCCGCTCCCCGCCCTGCGACCGCTCAGCGATGTCTGCGAACGAACCGGCAGCCGCCGCGAAGCTGGCGTCATCGTAGTCGAAGAAGGCGATCTGGAGGCGGGCGTCCGGCGCCCATCGAGAGCCGGCGAACTCGTCAGCGAGCCGCTGGTAGCTGGCCTCCGCCTCCGCGATGCGGCCAGCCTGCTCGAACAGTTGGCCTCGCCACCAGAGCGCGTCGTCCGCGAGCTCGATGCGAGGGTCCAGCTCCAGCACGCGCCCGTAGCCGGTCAGCGCGAGGCCTGTATCGCCGGCGCGTTCGTCGAGGCTCGCCAGGTAGTAGGAGGCGCGGGCAGCCAGCGAGCGGTCGCTAGTGAAGAGGTTAGGCTCCAGCGTAGCCTCAAACTGCTGCCGTGCCTCGTCGCGGCGTCCCGCACGATAGTAGACGAGGCCGGTGTAGTAGGGATCTACTAGGAACCCTATGATCTTGAGAACAGGTGGCTCATCGACGATGGCCTGGGCGGTAGCCGTCGCCGGGTAACGCTGGATGATCGTCGGCCAGGCCTCGATCCACGGGCCGCTGTTTCCCATGTCCCGCTGGATCAGGGCGGAGCGCCAGAGCGCCAGCGCCTGATCTGACGGGGAGCTGCTCTCCGTCAGGAGCCGGTCGTACCAGACCAGCGCCTCGGCGGGGCGCGACGCCTCCAGCGCCTGCGCCATGCGCAGGACGAGGGGCAGGCGCACCGACATCGGGAGCGTCTCGTCCAGCAGCGACTCCGCCTCGCGGGCGGCCTCCGCGCTTCGGTCGAGGTGCAAGAGCGCTTCGACTCGTCCCAAACGCGCGTAGACGGCAGCGCCGCCGCCCGCCTCGACGTAGGCATCGTAGAGGGAGAGCGCACTCTCCCAGTTATCCAGGAGCGCCAGCGCTTCCGCCAATAGGTACTGGGCGGCTCGCCGGTCGGCGCCTGCGGGCGCTCTCAGCAGGTGCGCGATGAGCTGGCTCACGGCCTCCGCTACCTGGCCGTCGTCCAGGTACACCTGGGCGAGAGCGAGGCGCGCGTTCTGTCGCTCTTCAGCGTCGCCCTGCGCGATGACCGCCCGGTAGGCGCCGATCGCTTCGTCGATCTTGCCCAGCCGGGCGAACTCAGCCGCGAGGGCCGCGTCGGCAGGCGAGGGCGTTGGGCTTGGCGAAGGCGCGGTTGCCGTGTGCTCGGCCGAGGTCGTAGGCGCAGCGGCCTTGCAGGCCCAGGCCATGCCCAGCAGCGCCAGAACGAGCAGGCCAAGAGAGACCAGCACGGCCCAGCGCTGGGAGCGGCGAGCTTTCGTTTGACACTGTGCCATGCCCAATGATACACTCCCCGCCGAAATCCCGTAAAGGAACTTTTCGCATCTACACTCGGAAATGAGGCGATGGGCGCATTCACATATCCGCGTAGCGAGCCCGGCAGCAGCGGCCACATGGACTTGGTGGAGGCGCTCAACTCGACGCCGCCCGCGCTCCAGCGCGAGCTGAACGGACTATCCGAAGCGGCCCTCACCTATAGAACGGCGAACGACGAGTGGTCTATCAAGGAGGTGTGCGGCCATCTGCGCGACGACGCCCAATTCCTCCACCGACGCCTCTTCGCCATGATCAATCTAGAGGAGCCGCGCTTAGAGGCTTGGGACCCGGAGGCGCTGATGCGCGAGCGGAACCCCCAGGCCACGCCCATCGACGAGCTGCTGGCCGAGTTCACGGCCCAGCGACGAGAGACGGTGGAGATGCTCGCGGACCTGGTGCACTGGAACTGGGCGCGCCAGGGCCGCCACGCCGAGCGGGGCCGCGTGAGCATTCGCCAGATGGTGGAGGGGGCGGTCCGGCACGAAGAGTCGCATCTGGAGCAGATTCGCTCGCTGAAAGAACAAGCGCAGAACGCTAGCGCACTACCAACCTCGTAGGGACAGAGCTTCAGCCTGGCCGGAAGCTTGCGCTCCGTGTTGCCCCGACAGGCTGAAGCCTGTCCCACGCCGCTGCACGCCCTCACCCCGACCAATCGAGAGAGCTCGCTGATCTCCTGATCGCCCCTCTCCCTCAGGGAGAGGGGGACGGGGGTGAGGACGCGGGCCTAACATCACCCGCAAGCCAGACCTTCACCCTGAGAGAAGCGAAGGGGCTGGCCTCGCCACGAGATGCTTCGACAAGCTCAGCATGACAGGAGGCGACAGGCTTCGGCGTGAGGCTTCGGCGTGAGCTCAGCCGAACGCTCAGCCGACAGGCTAAAGCCTGTCCCACGGAGGTGGGGGTGCGGGCCGGGCTAAAGCCTGTCCCACATAGGTGGGGGCGCGGGCCTGACAGCACCCGTAGGCCAGGCCTCCCGCGTGGGCTACCGAAGGGGGGACGCGGGCCGGGCT
>JACZTE010000216.1 GCA_022573935.1 Chloroflexota bacterium | reverse complement strand
CCTGGCGGACTCGGTCGAAACCAACACGGGTGTCTTCGTCAGCCTTACGGACACCGGCACGGACCCCAACAACCCGGATACCGATGGCGACGGCTGCACCGATAGCCAAGAGCTTGGCTCGAATCAGTTTCTGGGCGGTCTCCGCGATCCCAACAACTTCTGGGACTTCTACGACCCCACCCGGAATGGGGCCATCGGCTTCACCGATTTCCTGGCAGTAATCCAACGAAACGGCTCCGTGGGCGACCCCGCCATCGATCCGTTGTCGGAGCCGCCGCCTCCTCCCGCCTACCACACGCGGTTTGACCGCGGTGCGGTGATCGGCCCGGAGCTGTGGAACCTGGGCCCGCCCAACGGGTCAATAGGCTTCACTGATTTCCTTCGCCTGATTGGCCAGTCGGGCCACGTCTGCCTCGTGTTGTAACCAACGTAAAACGGTCGTGCCCTTCGACTGAGTATCTTTAAGAGGTGTGCGGTCGCGCCTCGCGCCTTGCCCTGGCGTAACGGCGCATGCTATACGTCACGTGCCTCATCCTTACATAGGAGAAACGTACGTATGGCGAGCGACCCACTCCGTACTCCGCTCTGCGATCGGCTCGGGATCGACGTGCCGATCCTGCTGGCCGGCATGGGCGGCATCGCCCTCTCGGAGCTGGCGGCTGCCGTCTGCGAGGCCAAGGGACTCGGCTTTATCGGCGGCGTCGGACTGTCGAAAGACAAGCTCAGCCGGGAGATCGAGCGCGCCAAGGGGCTGACGAATCGGCCGTTTGGCGTCGACCTGTTCGTGCCCAAGCCTGCCAGCGAGGAGGAGGTGCAGCGAGCGATCGGCCCGCTCCTCGCCGAAATGCCCGAGCAGCTCGCCGGGACGTTGGACGGATTTCTCAACGTTCGCGAGATGGTCGAGATGGTGATCGACTCTGGGGTCTCCTATTTCGCCTCCGCGCTGGGCAACCCGGGGTGGATGGTTGAGCAGGCGCACGATGCCGGCATGACCGTCCTCGCGCTCGTTGGCACAGTGCGCCATGCGGTCGCGTCCGAGGCGGCGGGCGTGGACATCCTTATCGCGCAGGGATACGACGCCGGGGGTCACACGGGCCGCATAGGCACCTTCTCGCTCGTACCGCAAATCGTTGATGCAGTGGAGGTGCCGGTGGTCGCCGCCGGCGGGATCGTCGATGGCCGTGGCGTGGCTGCTGCCCTTGCGCTGGGCGCTCAGGGCGTCTGGATGGGGACGCGCTTCGTCGCCACCCGCGAGGCCCGCGCCGCCGACGCGTACAAGCAGCGCATCGTCGAGATCGGCGACGAGGACACGACCATTACTCGATCCTACACGGGCAAGACGGCCCGCATGATCAAAAACAAGTGGACGGCAGAGTGGGAAGGACGTGAGGACGAGATCAAGCCCTTCCCGCTCCAGATCCTCACGACCAACGTAGCGCTCAAGGACAAGTCCCCGGATGATGTCGATTGGATGCCGATGGCGGCCGGCCAAGCATCGGGCCTTGTCCACGATCTGCCTTCGGCAGGCGAAGTACTCCAGACCGTTGCCGACGAGGCACGCGAGGTGCTGGCGCGCATGGGCGGCGCCGGGGCAGGCTGAACGAAAGGGTAGGACGAGCATGCTGATCCCTGATGAGCTACGAGAACAGGCCGAGCGCTTCCCGGACCGGGTGGCGGTCCAGGTGAACGAGGGCGGCGCTATGACCTATGGAGAGTGGGACAGCCGCTCGAACGCCATCGCGCGCGGGCTCGTCGCCTCCGGACTTCCCAAGGGAGGCCGCGTCGCGCTGCTCCTGGAGAACGAGGCGGCGCTCGAGTTTTACCTCTCGTACTTCGCGACGCATAAGGCCGCCGGAGTGGTCGTTCCGATCAACCCCCGCTACGCGCCACGCGAGATCGAGCACATCCTCTCCAACTGCCAGGCGCACACTGTGGTCGTCGCCGGTCAGCAGGTGGAACGCCTCCGCGCTCTACGCGAGCAGACCTCCGCGTCGTGGCAGATTATCGCGCCGGGAGCGTCCGGCGATGGAGAGCTGGATTGGGACGAGCTACCTGATGGCGATGCGTCGCCCTTCCAGGTCGCGCTGGACGAGGACGACCTGGCCGAGATCCTCTACACCTCAGGAACCACGGGGCTGCCGAAGGGCGTCGCCTCTACCCACAAGAACGCCACCTCAGTCAAGCTTCCAGCGGTTGAGGAAGGCGGCTGCTTCCTTCACTCCATTCCGCTCGCGACGTTCTTCGGCACGCACGGCGCGCAGCTCTTCGCCCTCCGTCTTGCAGTCACCAACACTATCCTGCCCAGGTTCGACGCCCAGCGTTTCGCGCAGCTGATCGCCTCCGAGCAACCGCGGTGGCTCGTGATGGTGCCGGCGCATGCGCTGCTTCTGCTTGAGTCGGGAGCGCTTGCTGACAACGACACCTCATCCGTGCAGACGATCGTGTACGGCAGTGCGCCCATGCCGCCGGAGGCGGTCGAGGGTCTCGCCGCGGCCTTCCCCAAGGCGGCACAGATCAACGGCTATGGCCTCACCGAAGCGGGCGGGAGCGCCTGTGTGCTGCCGCCGGGCGAAGCCCTAGCGAGAGCCGGCTCTGTCGGCAAGCCGCTCCCCGGTGTGAGCCTGCGCATCCTGGACGAAGAGGGGAATGAGTGCTCGTCCGGGCAAATCGGCGAGGTGGTGCTCAAGATGAAGGCGGGCGAGCGCTTCTACTACGCCGATCCGGAGAACACCGCGAAGACCTGGCGGGACGGCTGGGTCTACACCGGCGACCTGGGCTACCTGGACGAAGACGGCTACCTCTACATCGCCGATCGCAAAAAGGACATGATCATTCGTGGCGGCTACAACGTGTACTCGATCGAGGTGGAGAACGCCCTGTACGAGCATGCGGACGTCGTCGAGGTGGCGGTGCTCCCCATGCCGCACAAGATCCTAGGCCAGGACATCCTCGCGGTGGTGCGTTTGGCGGAGGGCGCCACGCTCGATCTGGAGACGGCGCGGGAGTTTCTCCGCGACCGGCTGGCCGACTACAAGCTCCCCCGCCGGCTGGAGGTGCGTAGCGAACCGTTGCCTCGGAGCGGCATGGGCAAGGTCGATAAGCGCGCCCTCGCGGCCAGCCTCGGCCTGAACGGCTGAGCGCGGAAGAGGACGGGCCGT
>JACZTE010000215.1 GCA_022573935.1 Chloroflexota bacterium | reverse complement strand
CGACCGAGGCCAGCCCTCGATGAGCGCCAGCCAGCCATAGTAGGCGATGTCCCACACGCCGAAGGCGAAGACGAAGTGGCCGAGCCTGTCCTGGAGCCGTCGCCCGGCCAGCCAGCCTACCGCCAGCAGCATCGCGACGGTCGCTGCTTCGCGGCCGATCTCGATAGCCACCAGGCGGTCGGCGACCGTCGGTAGATCGCGGATCAGGTCATCGATGCCGTGGAGCTCGCGCAGGTAGACGACGACCACCGCCTCCACGTTCGCCATGGCGATAGCGTAGAGCGCCACCAGCGGTAGCCTGCTTGCGCTCGTCGGCTGCGTTCCGGTCGTCACCTGCACGATAGTATAGCAGCGGGCCGGCCGCCCCTCGCCGAGGGGAGCGCTGAGCCGTGCGAATAGGGTATACCTGGAGCATATGAGCGGCCAAGACGTCACCGCAGTCCTTCTCCTCTCCTGCCGCGACCAGAAGGGGCTGGTCGCGGCCGTCTCCGATCTGCTCTATCGCAACAACGGCAATATCATCCACGCAGACCAGCACACGGATACCGGGGAGGGGATCTTCCTCCAGCGCGTGGAGTGGGAGCTGGCGGACTTCACCATCCCGCGCGACGAGATCGAGGCGGCGTTCCGCCCCATCGCCGAGCGCTTCGACATGACCTGGAGCCTCCGCTTCTCGGACTACGTCCCCCGCGTCGCCGTCTTCGGCTCGAAGCTGCCCCACTGCCTGTACGATCTGCTGGCGCGCTGGCGCATGGGAGAGTTTCGGGCGGAGATGCCCCTTGTGCTGAGCAACCACGCCGATCTACGCTCCGTCGCCGAGGACTTCGCCGTGGAGTATCACGAATTCGACATCACGCCCGAGAGCAGGGCGGCGCAGGAAGAGCGGATCATCGCCCTGCTGGAGGAGCAGCGAATCGATGTCATCGTCCTGGCGCGCTACATGCAGATCCTCGGAGAGGAGATCGTCGGCCGCTACGAGAACCGGATCATCAACATCCACCACTCGTTCCTGCCCGCCTTCGCCGGCGCGCGGCCCTACCACCAGGCCCATGAGCGAGGCGTTAAGATCATCGGCGCCACCGCCCACTACGTGACGCCGAAGCTGGACGAGGGGCCGATCATCGCGCAGGACATCGTGCGGGTGAGCCATCGCGACTCGGCGACGGATCTCGTTCGCAAGGGGCGCGACTTGGAGAAGGTGGTGCTGGCGCGGGCGGTAGACCTGCACCTGCGCAATCGCATCGTGGTCTACGGCAATAAGACCGTCGTGTTCGACTGACCGGCGGCTACGGCAGGTTGTCGGCTGCCCACTGGTACCGCTCAGGGCTCGTTTCCAGAAGGCGCGATGGATCGAGGTACCAATAGGCGCAGGTCCAGGCGAAGTCCTCTAGCCCGTTGACGGCGCTGTCCGACCACGGCCACGAAAGCCCTGCCGCCATCGCTGTGAAGCTCGCTCCCTCCGCCGTCGAGTACCAGGACTCCAGATCGTAGTCCGAGGGCCGCAGAGGCGCGCCGCCGCTGATCGACCAGTGCTGATGGGCGTGGCAGAGCTCGTGCTGGACCTTGTTCGGGCCTTCGCCCTGCTGTAGCACCGCCTCGTGCGTGGGGGCCCAGTAGAAGTTGTACCAGTGGCACTCGCCGTCGGACGCGCAGCCGCCCCAGACCACCGTCGTGCCTTCTGGCACGGGCAGCTGTGTCCCGCCGCGTACTGTAGCGGATGCCGGCGGTGGCTCTTCCGGTCGCGCGGCGGCGGGTAGCACCTCGGACACCGGTGGCGCCGGCGTCGGCGTGGCCGTGGGCTCCGGCGTATCGGTCGGAGCGGCCGTCGGCATCGCCGTCGCGGTCGCGACCGGAACCAGGGTGGCGGTCGGTATGGCGGTGTCGATGGCTGTTGGCGTGGACGTAGGCAGCGGCTCGGACGCGCGCGAAGTGGCGCATGCGGCTCCGAGGAGACCGAGCGCTAGGATGAGAATCGCGGGCTTGATCATGGACATAACACTATTTTTCGTTGCCATATTCAAACGAGGCGAAGGCCACACCTGTTACTGCCAGAATCAAGCGGTGTGGTGAAGCCAGCGACGCCTAACTCGTATCCGCTCGGTTGTTCCGGCGGGACGCCTCGTCTACAATGAGGTGACCCTCGGCCCTATGTGGAGGAAGCACCGTCTGTGAGTGAGCGAATCCTCCGGCTCGCCATCCCTGCCGGCAGTCTGAAAAACGCGACCGTGGAGCTGTTCCGCAAGGCGGGCTATAACGTGCTGCTCGATGAGCGCTCCTATATCCCCGTGCTTGACGACCAGGAGATCACCTGTACGCTGATCCGGGCCCAGGAGATCCCCCGCTACGTCCAGGACGGCCTGATGGACGCCGGCCTGACCGGGTACGACTGGATCATCGAGAACGAAGCATCCCTCGTCGAAGTTGGGGAGCTCCGCTACTCGAAGGTCTCGCGCCTGCCGGCGCGCTGGGTGCTGGCCGTTCCCGAGGCGTCGCCTATCCGCTCCGTAGCCGATCTGGAGGGGAAGCGTATCGCGACGGAGGTCGTCAACATCACCAACAAGTATCTGGAGCAGCATGGCGTGAAGGCCGCTGTGGAGTTCTCCTGGGGGGCGACCGAGGCGAAGCCGCCGGATCTCGCCGACGCGATCGTCGAGATCACCGAGACGGGCTCCTCGCTGCGCGCCAACGGCCTGCGCATCGTCGAGACGGTGCTGGAGAGCACCACCCGCTTCGTCGCCAGCCACGACGCCTGGGCCGATTCCTGGAAGCGAGGCAAGATCGAGGACATCGTGCTGATGCTGAACGGCGCGCTGGCGGCGGAGGGAAAAGTGGGGCTGATGATGAACGTCCGCCGCTCCCAGTTGGACGACGTGGTGGCGGCGCTGCCGGCGCTCAAGCAGCCGACCATCTCCTCGCTCTCCGACCCCGATTGGGTAGCGATCAATACCGTGGTGGAGGAGCGTGTGGTGCGGGAGATCATCCCTAGACTGAAGCAGGCGGGCGCTCAGGGGATCGTCGAGTATCCTCTCAACAAGATCATCGAATAGGAACCTCCATGCCCCCTCTGACGATGCACATGACGCTGGCGCGGGAGCTGGCGCCGCAACTCGATCATCCGGCCGTGCGAGCGGAGCCCGGCGCGTACTACCTGGGCGCCACGACGCCCGATATCC
>JACZTE010000214.1 GCA_022573935.1 Chloroflexota bacterium | reverse complement strand
GCTCCGAACCGGATAGACTTCAGTTGGTACGGCCTTTCCTCGGTTGTACGGGTTCTACAACAGAAGGGTGTTAGAGTGGTGACGAAGTAGGCAGCGCCTGTGGGGTCTTCTTTACGGAGACGGTGCCTGAGGTGGCTGAGACGGTGCGGAGCGTCTTCGTTGACACAGTTTCGGGCCATCTGGAGCGGGGTGCAGTACTGTTACGCCAATCCCTTGGAATGCTTTGAGCGGTGCGAGTTGGTCGTTGGTGGCGTTATAGTGGCAACTGCCGGACTAGTGGTCGTTATTGTGGAGTGCGCGAGAAAGGGAGCGAGCGATGGCTGACGGCGAACGCGAGGTGCGATACCATGCCCGCATCCGCGATCTGCCCGCGAGCGCCCGGCCGCGAGAGCGGCTGCGCGATGCCGGGCCGGGCGCGCTCGCGGACCAGGAGCTGCTGGCCATCCTGCTGCGCACCGGCACGGCGCAGGAGAACGCTGTCGCCGTCGCCTCGCGGCTGCTCAGCCGGTTCGATGGGCTGGTGGGCCTCGCCCGAAGCAGCTTCCCGGAGCTCTGCGCTGAGCGGGGCCTGGGCGAGGCGAAGGCCGCCCAGGTGCAGGCGGCGCTGGAGCTGGGCCGGCGGCTCGTCGCCACCCAGCCGCAGGAGCGCGCCGTCATCCGCTATCCGCAGGATGTCGCCAACTTGCTGCAAGGAGAGCTTGGCCTCCTGGATCAGGAGCACATGCGGGTGCTCCTTCTCAACACGCGCAACCAGGTGCTGGGGACATCCGATGTCTACCGCGGCAGCGTCCACACCGCGGTGGTGCGCATCGGCGAGCTCTTCCGCGACGCGCTTCGCCAGAACGCCCCAGCCATCATCCTGGTGCACAACCACCCTTCTGGAGACCCGACTCCGTCCTCGGAGGATATCGCCATGACCAAGCAGGCGATCGAAGCGGGCGAACTGTTGGATGTGGACGTGCTGGACCACGTCATCCTCGCCCAGGGGCGGTTCGAGAGCATGAAGACGAAGAAGCTGGCGTTTTCATGATCCGGCTCACCCTGTAAGGCACGCTTCTCGATCCGATACGCCACATAAATCTTAGAATTCGCCCCGCGTACCATCGAAGCTGGA
Organism: Chloroflexota bacterium; assembly: GCA_022573935.1. The sequence goes on along the minus strand of JACZTE010000214.1, from coordinate 2,061 downwards.
GCGGCCTTTTTTGTATCTGCAGGCGACCCGCAACTACCAAGATTATTCTTGACATATTGTGTGTCGTGTAGTTTAATCCGCGAGTACCCAAAAATTTGGGCACTCGATTATACGCATGGATGCAACAAGAGCAAGGAATGCTGTCTCCCAAAGCGGGGAGCTGCGACGCTGGATAAGCCGGGCGTTCATCGTCAGTATCCTCGTCTACTTTGTCGTCCTCGGATACCTGATTACCGAGGCGGTGACCGGCGCTAGCAAGTGGGCGCCATACGGCGTCAACATCCCCATCTTCGTCGCCCTCATCATCGCCTCAGAGCTGGTCATGGTCCTGACCGCCATCCAGATCTTCAGGGAGGATTCCGGGATCTGGCCCCCTACCATTTCCGAAGGTTGGACTGCCGTTCGGAGCGGCTCTGTCATCCGGGGTTTGAAACAGATGATGACGGGTGCTTGGGACATCTCGCTCATCGACCTGAGGCTGAGAACGACGTCGGCGATCTATATGGGGCGGGCCAATCGAGTCGCGGCACTTGTACCGCTCGTCTACGCGCTCGCGGCGAGCGCGGGCGGAGCTCCGTGGGGGCTTCGAGGTAGCGCTCTCTTCGACATCGGGCTAACGGTGGTGGTCTGGGCGTTCATGGAGCTCGTGATGGTGCGGCCCGGGGAGCAGGTGTCCACCGCGCCGGCTGCCGGTCTCAGCGAGATGCGTTCTGCGATTGCTCAGGGCGCTAAGGCGGCCCAGAATGGCGCAAAGAGCGCCTCCGCTCTCAAGCAGTCTCGATACATCGTGAGAAGGGTTGAGCTTAGCGACCTCGATAGGATCGAGGAGATCGAACAGGCGAAGTGGAAGGATCAAGCGGCCACCCGGGAGAATATCGAGCGAAGGATCAACACCTATCCGGAAGGCCAGATCGCCGCGATCCACGTCACGGAGGCGAACGGCGTTCCTGTCCGGAGCAAGGTAGCCGCGTGGTGCACCGTGATGCTGGCCAACGAGGCCCAAGTCAGGTCATTTACCTCTTGGGATGAAGTGACGTCAAACGGCACAATCAGCGAATGCGACCAAGACGGAGACGTGGTCGTTGGCGTGAATCTCACTTCGGTGACGGAAGGCGCGACGTACATCTTGCTGGCGGAAATTCTGGCGGCTGTTGTTGCGGGCGGCAAAACCAAGCTCATTGGAGGGAGCCGCCTCAACGGATTCGTTTCGTTCAACGAGCGCAGACGATCCGAAGGCAGACGGCCGCACTCCGCCGATGCGTACGCCAGACTGCGAGAAATTCGCAGCTTCCGGATCAACGAGTATCGTCTTGATGAAGGTCTTGAGCCTCTGCCGGACGACGAGTATCGAATGGTGGCTGACAGCATCCGCCGCGAACGAGGGACGTCACCGCTTACTGACGAAGACACTCCCGACTACGTCTGTTCCAATCTTCGAGGGTATATGAGCATTCCGGGCGCACGCATGGTGAAGGTCGTCCCGAACTACTTCCGCGACCCCTCCAGCGCCAACTACGGCGTCGTGTTGGAATGGGACAATCCATTACCTCGACCGATCAGGCACATCCCGCCGGTGAAGAATTACGTGGTGAGAAAAATTCGCCAAGAGATCATGGCTGAATGGGAACAGCGCAAGCAGCGCCTGCTGGCGAAGCGCCGGGCGATGGAGCGAGCCCCTGAATATCTTCGCAAGAGCCGCGGTGAGGACGCAGCTGTAGAAGAGCCTTCGGCCCACACCCAAGCAACGGCGTCAGAGAAAAACGCAAGCGAACGAACCTCTGTTCCGCCGCTCTAACACGCGAGCCCTGCGTCAATCCGGAGAATCCGCTTGTGTTGCCGTGCTATGCGGCGGCCTGATGTTGAGTATCGGCCCCCAGCGGCAACGCTCCCCGCTCATGGAGGCGCACGAGCGCTTCGACTACCCGTGGGTTGAACTGCCTGCCTGACCAGGCGACGATCTCTTTCAGAGCCTCCTCCGGGGGGCGCCCGGAGCGATACGGGCGGTCGCTTGTAATCGCATCGAAGCTGTCAGCGACGGTAGTGCTGGCCGCCGCTTCTGAG
>JACZTE010000213.1 GCA_022573935.1 Chloroflexota bacterium | reverse complement strand
GACGATGTACGACAGCTTCGCTACGGCGCTGCGGGAGCGCGGCGGCGAGACTTCAACCGGCGTCTCGGTGGAACAACTGGTCGTTCAGGACGGCCGGGTCGTCGCCGCGCTCGCCGGCGACAGGCGCTACGAAGCCGACGTCTTCGTCGTTACTGTGCCGCCGCAGGATGCGCCGGCGCTGGCCGAGCCCGGCTCGCCCCTATGGCTGGAGTTGGATCGCTGGCGCGGCCTGCAAGACGTGCGAGCGCTCTGCATCGACCTGGGCTTCTCCCGCCGCCTGCGCACCGACCTCACGTTCGTCTACGACGCTGACTACGACCTGTACTACAGTCTCCACTCGGAGGTGACGCCGGACTTGGCGCCGGAAGGCGGCCAGCTCCTGCACGCCATGGCCTACCTCTCGCCGGAGGAATCGACGAACGAATGGCTGCACAACCGCCGCCGGCAGGAGTTGGAGGATGGCCTGGATCGCCACTTCCCCGGCTGGCGCGAGGCAGCGATCGTCCGGCGAATGCTACCTCGCGCCCAGGTAACGTCGGCGCGCAGCACGCCCGATCAGCTAGGTTCGGCCCGCGTCCCCGTCCGCTCCCAATCCGTCCGAAACCTCTTGTTCGCCGGTAACGCCCGCGACCTGCCTTACAACCTCACGGACATCAGCCTCGCCTCCGCCCTTGAGGTAGCCGAGCTCGTCGAGCGGAAGCTGCCCATACGACGACGGGTGCCGGTGGAGGCCGTGCACTGAGCGAACGCGCAGGCCGTACGAGCATGCTCGATGCTTCGGCAATGCTCCCCCAGGCTCCGACCGAACACCCTCCTGTTATTCTCGTACACGGCGCGGCTAACTCCGCGCTGGTCTGGACGTACTGGCAGCGCGAATTGGCCGAGCGCGGCTGGCCATCGTACGCGCTCAATCTGCGCGGTCACGGTCGAAACCAGATCGATCTATCGCGCACAACGATGCATGACTACGCCGACGACGTACGCACGCTCGTCACGCAATTGGCGCGACCGCCGGTCATCATCGGATGGAGCATGGGCGGACTGATCGCGATGATGGTCGCTGCGAGAGGCGACGCGGCCGCATGCGTCGGCCTGGCGCCGAGCACACCGGCGCGGCAGATCGATCCGTCTGTCACGCCGCGAACCGGCGAGTTCGGAGCCGAAGAGTACGGCATCACCAGCCTAGCTCCCGATGACCAGCCGGCGATGCCCGACCTCGACCAAGAGGAGCGGGCGATCGCGCTCGCCTCACTCAGCCAAGAATCGAGGCTCGCCCGAGACGAACGGAAGGCCGGCGTCGTGATCGAGTCGCTACCGTGCCCGCTGTACATCACCACCGGTACGGCCGATGACCAGTGGCCGCGCGAGCGATACGACGATCTCTGGCTGGAGGCGAGCTATCTCAGCATCAAGGATGCGTCACATTGGGGCTTGGTGCTAAGCAGGCGCACGCTGGCCACGACGGTCACGGGCGTCATCGACTGGCTGGGCGCGGTAGGCGTCGGTGGCTGATACGGCGGTTGCTCGTCTGTGATCGGTTGCGAGCTTTGGGGTTAGACGGAGCGAAGATCGACGTCGCCGGTATGAAGGTGGTTGTCGTCGTTTAAGCTCCTGACGACGCGTTGGCCCCGGCCCGCAGCGACGACGCTCACGGACGTATGCGTCGGCAGGCAGACGAAATCGTACGGCGACCCGACGACATGCGCGACGTACGTGTTGATCACGCCGCCGTGGCAGACCACCGCGATACGCTCGGCTCTCTGCGAGGCGATCGCCTGTTCAACCGCGCTGACCACCCGCTTGCGAAAATCGCGGCTGGGCTCCGTGTGCGGGTAGACGTCCCAGCTTCGCTCGTCGATCATGCGAAACTGCAACGCCCTGAGCAGCTCGCGCCCGAAGAACTGTTCCACGGTCTGATCCGGCGGCATGTCCCTAAATATCTCTATCTCTCGCAGGTCCTCAATTACGCTCGGCTCCAGCTGATGATGCCCTGCCACCGCGGCAGCCGTCTCTCGCGCACGCTGGAGGCCGCTGCAGAACACCGCATCCAGATGTACCGTTGAGAGCGCCTCGCCCAACATGCGAGCTTGTTCGCGGCCTTGCTCGCTTAACGGCGGGTCGCGGAAGCCTCCGACAGGGCCGTTCAGGTCGCGATCCTGCTGAGCATGGCGAATCAGCAGCACCTCCGTCACGCCATCCAGGCCGAACAGAAATGCCCGCTCCATCGCTGTCGGCCTTCGATCTTGCTGCGTCATCTTCTCTCCTTCAGCCTACGGTGAGCTCAGCTCGCCGAACGATGCCTCTGCCGCGGCCAGCGTCTCTTCGATCTCGGCGTCTAGGTGAACGAGCGAGAGGAAGCACGCCTCGAACTGCGCCGGCGGCAGGTAGATACCCCGCTCCAGCATGGCGCGGAAGAAACGGGCGTAGCGATCGGTGTCGGCCCGCTTCGCCGTAGCGAAATCGGTCACTGGCGCGTCGACGAAGAAGAGCGTGAACATGGAGCCGATGCGATTGAGCTGAACGTCCACCTCCGCACGGCGCGCGAGCTCGATCAGGCCGTCCGTCAGCTGCTCACCGAGCTGGTCAAGAACGCGGAAGGCGCCTTCGTTCGACAGTGTGCGCAACGTGATGATGCCGGCGGCCATCGACAATGGGTTGCCGGAGAGGGTGCCCGCCTGATAGACATCGCCCAGCGGCGCCATCCGCTCCATGATCTCCCGCCGGCCGCCGTAGGCGCCCACCGGCAGCCCTCCGCCGATCACCTTGCCCAGGCAGGTCAGGTCCGCCTCGATCCCGCAGACATTTTGGTATCCGCCCCACGCCGTGCGGAACCCCGTCATCACTTCGTCGAAAATCAACACCACCCCGTAGCTGTCGCACACGTCGCGAAGCGTCGCAAGGAATCCCTCCGCCGGTGGTACGAAACCCATATTGCCGGCGATGGGTTCCACAAGTATGGCGGCGACGTCACTTCCATGGTCGCTCATGAGTGCTTCAATCGCAGCGCGATCGTTGTACGGAGCCAGCAGCGTTAACTCTGCATACTCTTTCGGAACGCCGGCCGAATCCGGTTGGCCGAAGGTGGCGGCGCCCGAGCCGGCGGCCACGAGTAGCGCGTCGACATGTCCGTGGTAGCATCCCAGAAACTTGACGATGTGCGATCGGCCGGTGGCGGCGCG
>JACZTE010000212.1 GCA_022573935.1 Chloroflexota bacterium | reverse complement strand
TTCCTCGCGTACTCGACAAAGTGCCGGATTGTCATCTCTTCCTGTCCGGACACGTAAGGGAGTGGATTCGGGAGGACTGTGAAAAACGGAAACTGTACCAATCACTATCTCAGAGGCACGGCGTCCAGGACCGCGTCCTGTTCGCAGAGAAGTTCATCGTTGATGATGAAATCGACTTGGCCTTCGCCGCTGCAGATTTAGCTGCGTTCCCCTACGCCCAAGATTACCTGTCTGCTAGCGGCGCCCTGCATTTGGCGTTGGGAGCGTTCAAGCCGGTTGTCGTTTCCAGAATTCCAAAGTTTGAAGAGGTCTGGACAGAGATATCGAGTGAGGTGACGTTCGACGCCGAAAGCTCGTCTCAGCTCGCGAGTATTTTGATTCGATTGCTGATAGATGCGGACTTCAGAGAATCTATTGCCCTCAGGGTGAAGAGCTATGCATTGCGAACTACCTGGGAAGTCATTGCGCGAGACCATCTCCGGCTCTACAACTCATTGCTCGTGCACCGCCTGGTACTTGCAAACGCTTGAAGCTAGCCGCCGGTTTCATTAGCAGCATGCGCGTCTTCGGCTCGGCGCCGTGCCTGCTGGGCCAGAGGCCGTTCGCGAGAGAAGTCAACGCGGCAGCTGTCGTAGACGGGAAGACGGCCTGCAACTCCATCGCAGGTGGGACGCAGGAAGGAGTCCTCGGCTAGGCGCTCGACGAGATCCATGCCCAGGCCATCGATGGGGGCAAGGACGTAGTGGTCGGCCTGGCCGATCTCCGACGCGATGCTCTCCGCGGCCGCGCGCTTGTCGAGATCGCCCGTCCGTTGCATGCGAGTGAGTTCCCCGCCGGTTGAATACTGTTCCGTCGTCCTCAGTATTTCGTGTATCATCACCCCAGACAGTATCGACGGACCATGAGCACATGGAGGGGTCACATGCCTAAGCGCCAGCAACATACTCGAATCACCCGTCGCGTGGCGGGCTCCCGTGGACGCACAGAAGTGTCGATCAGCGGGAAGCGTAAGCTCGATGTCAAGAAGGGGAACATTGCCACCGAGGTAGAGCGGAGTTCGGATCCCAAGCGGATCGGCCGGGCGATAGCCCGTCTACAGACGCAGGGGAACGCTAGGAAGGAGCTACGCGTACCCCAAAACGACCTTAGTAAGGCGGTCGAGATCGCCAAGAAGAGGGGTGCCAAGCTGACGATCAAGAACCTGAAAGGTTCCCAGAGTCGCCGAGTACGGTAGCTCGTCTGCCAGGCTGAGGATATCCGCTCAGTCCTGACTTCGTGCGACGCATCCTCTTAGCCACTCCTGACCCGTCTCGCTGACGCGGCCGATAAGCTTCGCGTTCCAGAGAGAGACGGCGCTTCCCAGCCCACGCCAGTATCCTCGCTGTCCGTGACGTCTGGCGGGAACACTATGTCTGCATAGTGAAGGCTACTGAGCATCTGCTTCCCAAGCAGAGGGTCGCGAGTTCGAGCCACCCGTTCCGATTTGGCTGCCCAGTCAGGGTCAGCGGCGGAGGCCTCGCAGGGCCTGCCAATTAGGAGGTCGCCGGCCGCACAGCCAAAGCTAAAACACGTCATTGCGGCTCCAGTGCTGCCAGACTGCGTAGCCTTTGGAGCGCAGTTTTTCTGCGAGTTCCTTCTCCGTCAAGGCGCACGGCCCACCTCCTCCTCTGACCGAAAAACGGCCAGATCTAGATACGAGCCGTGCGCCTAGTTGCTCTATTGGAGCGGAAGAGGAGATTCGAACTCCCGACCCCCTCCTTGGCAAGGAGGTGCTCTACCACTGAGCCACTTCCGCTCGCATCTAGTATACACCGGCTGTAGCATATCGCAACCTTCGCTCGCCCCCTCGCCCTCATTGACCCCGCCTGCCCTTCCCGATAAGATGCGTGCGCTTATGCAACCCATGAGAGCAGCGCTGTTATGACGAACGCTGGCATCATCGACCGGGCGCGCCAACAAGGACGCACCGTCCTCTCCGAAGTCGAGGCGAAGCAGCTGCTCGCCGAGGCCGGCATCGCCGTCGTCGAGGCGCGGCTGGCCAAGGAGCGAGACGAAGCTGTCGCCCTGGCCAAGGAGTTCGGCTACCCTGTGGCACTGAAGATCGTCTCGCCGCAGATCACCCACAAGTCGGATGTAGGCGGCGTACAGCTCAACTTGGGCACGGCCGAGGAGGTAACCGCGGCCTTCGATGCGATCGTGGCGTCGGCCAAGCACGCCGCGCCCGACGCGCCGATCGAGGGCGTCTCGGTGCAGCGAATGGCGGAACCGGGCATCGAGGTGATCGTGGGCATGACCATGGACGCCCAGTTCGGGCCGGTGTTGATGTTCGGCTTGGGAGGCGTGCTGGTAGAGGTGCTCAAGGACGTCGCCTTTCGGGTGGTGCCGATCACCGCTCGCGACGCCCGCCAGATGGTGCGCGACATCCAGGGCTTCCCCATCCTCCAGGGGTACCGCGGCCAAGAGCCTGCGGACCTGGAGGCGCTGGAAGCGCTCCTGCTCAAGCTCTCCGCGTTCATCGAGGGGCATGCGGAGATAGCGGAGTTGGACCTGAACCCCGTCTTCGCCTATCCGAACAGCGCCGTCGCCGTCGACGCCCGCATCGTCCTCGCGGCGCCGACAGCATGAACGAGCGGCGCCGTGCCTGATCTTCAGAGCAGGCTGGCACGAGCCTTCCGGCCGCGCACCATCGCCGTCATCGGCGACAAGCGGGCCATGGGTTACCTCTGGCTGCGCAGCATGAGCACCTTCCAGGGCAAGCTCTACTCCGTACAGATCGACCCGGACGAGATCCCTGGCATCGAGGAGCTGGGCGTCCCCAACTTCCCCTCGCTGGCGGAGATCCCCGACGAGATCGACTACGCCGTCTGCTCGGTACCGCGCACCGTCGCACCGCGCATCATCGCCGATTGCGCGGCGAAGGGAGTGGGCGCCGTCGCTCTCTTCACCTCGGGCTTTGCCGAGACGGGCGAAGCCGAAGGGAAAGAGCTCCAGGCGGAGATCGGCCGCATCGCCCGAGAGGCCGGACTGCCGCTCATCGGGCCCAACTGCATGGGCCTCTACAACCCGAAGCTGGGCGTGCGCCAATCGGCCGAGCAGCCGACGGGAGAAGCCGGGCCTGTCGGCCTCATCTCGCAGTCCGGCACCCACGCGATCAACTTCGGCCTCAACGGCGCAGCCCAGGGCGTACGCGCCA
>JACZTE010000211.1 GCA_022573935.1 Chloroflexota bacterium | reverse complement strand
CTACCAGACGGTCGAGGCGTCGACGTCGCTTCTCGGCGCCGCGTGGCACCCCGACGGCGAATACGCGCTGCTCTGCGGCGAAGGCGGCCTGCTGCTGCGCTATCGCGCCGGCGGCAACGTCGAGCAGTTACAGAGCGGTACTGAGGACAACCTGGTCGGCCCGTTCTGGCAGCCGGACGGCAGCCAGGCCCTGATCCTACGCGGCCCCGCGAAGCGCGTCTATACCGTGTGAGAGTTGGGCGCTGCGCTTGGGTGTTGGCCCGGCGCCCAACCTCGTAGGGACAGAGCTTTAGCGGCAGTTGGGCATGTGACACACCCTGGAAGCTGGGCGTTGTGCAAACATGCGTTCAAGTAAGGTAGCGCGACCGAGCTTGATTTCGTTGTACGGTTCCTGTATGATCCGGATCAGTAACGCACCTGACCGAGGTCTGGAGGTAGTAATGGCCGAGAACGAAACGACAACCACCGAAACAGCCCCGAATACCAATGGGGGCTCTCCAAAGGAAGCACCGAAGGAGCCCGTGGCACGTCGAAAGACAAGCCAGAGCCCGCCTAAGAAACCGCTTCCCACTAGCAGGATTTCTCTAGCGAAGCAACTGGAAATCCTGCGAGCATATGCGGCAGCTTCCGGCGACGATCAGAAAGCCGTGGGGCTCGCTGACGTTGCAGGGATCGCCAACATCGCGAAGGACACCATCTCACTCGCCAACCGCTTTCTCCTTCCTGTCGGCTTGATCACTAAGGCCGACGCGAAGTTCTCGCCATCCGAAGCAGTGCGGGCTTTCGCCTTGTCGGTCAGATGGGGAGATGAGACGGCGGCCCACAAGCTAGCTCCCCAACTGACGACCGGCTGGTTCTGGGATGTTCTCGATCCCATCCTAAAGTTTGGCGCGATGCAGGAAGGCGAAGTGATCAACAAGCTCGCGCTAGCCGCCGATGCTGCACCGAAATATCAGCCGCAGATTCTCACTCTGCTGAGCTTACTCGACACCTGCGGACTCATCCAGCGTGAAGGAAAGACGATTCGATTGGGGCCTGCTGCCGGAGCCGCGACTGTTGAGACTACCACGACAGAACCAGCCGCAGACGCTCAGCCTGAAGAAGATGGTGGCGCGGAAGCCCAACCCTCAACGCAGCGACCACAGCCCACGCTCTCAACTGCGTTTTCTCAAGAGACAGAGGGCGCTCTGCGAATCATGGTGAACATCAACGTATCGATGAGCGAACTTAGAGACTGGCAACCAGATAGGATTAGTGCCTTCTTTGGTGGCGTAGCTCAAGTGCTTAGCGCGAAGGCAGATGTTGAGCGAGATGGCGCTGATGCGTGAGGACTCAGGCCTACAGGTAAGGCCTTTCCTATATGAGAGAGCGCCGGAGGCCTGTATGGTCTTTTGGTCGGCCAACCTCCGGCGCTCGGAAGGAGTTCGCAGTGATTAACGTTGCTGCCTGGGCAGGATGGCCCAATGAGCCATCTGTAAGTCCCCTGCTCATATCATAGGCTGCGGCCCCTTCGGGGGCCGTTCCTCTTGTGCTGAGATCATACCATAGTGGCTCCTAAGAAGCGCGACGACACCGATTCCCAGCCTTGCGCGATCCTGTCCCGTTAGTTGATACCCAGCCGCTCGCGGTAGTGCTCGATCGTGCGGCGCAGGCCCTCTTCCAGGTCCACCTGGGGCCGCCAGCCGGTCGCCTCGCGTAGCTTCTCGGACGAAGCGTAGGACGCGGCGATATCGCCGGGCCGCTCGCCCAGGTCATCGATCGGTAGCGGCCTGCCGAGGATGCGGGAGACCGTCTCCACCACATCGGTCACCTTCGTCCCTACGTCCGTCCCGACGTTGAACACCTGGAGCCCTTTCGCCTCCAGGAGGTCCGCGTGGGCGCGCGCGAGGTCCTCGACGTAGATGTAGTCGCGCACCTGCTCGCCCTGCCAGTAGAGCGGGATGGGCTTCTCCTCCAGAGCGGCGCGCACGATGCTGGGCACGGCGTGCGTCTCCGGGTCGCAGAGCTCGTTAGGGCCGTACGGGTTGAAGTAGCGCAGCAGTATGCAATCGAAGCCGTGGAGCTGGTGGTAGACGCCCAGGAACGTCTCGACGGCCACCTTGGTGGCGCCGTAGGGGTTCGCCTGCACCCCCAGCGGGTCGTCCTCGCGCAGCGGCAGCCGCTTCGGCACGCCGTAGACGGTGGCCGAGGACGAGAAGACGATCCTGCCCACGCCGGCGCGGCGCATCGCCTCCAGCAGCCGCACCGAGTTCACGATGTTGTTCTCGGCGAAGGCGACCGGCCGTTCGACGGAGACGGAGACCTCGAGGAAGTTGGCGAGGTGGATCACCGCATCGTGCCCGCGCAGCGCCTGCTCCGTCGCCGCCTCGTCGGCCAGATCGGCCTCGATGAAGGCGGCCGACTCCGGCACGAGCTCCCGCCGGCCGCGCGAGAGGTTGTCCAGCACCGTCACCTGGTGGCCCTGCCCCAGCAGGACGCGGCTGACGTGCGAGCCGATGAAGCCTGCTCCGCCGGTGACGAACACCCGCACGCGGCTACTCCTCGAACCGGCGAAAGACGAGGCAGGCGTTCTGCCCGCCGAAGCCAAAGCTGTTCTTGAGGATGACCCGCACGTCCGCCGGGCGGGCCTGGTTGGGGACGTAGTCCAGGTCGCAGTCGGGGTCTGGATGCTCGTAGTTGATCGTGGGGTGGATCATCCCCTCTTGCAGCGTCCTGACGCAGGCGACCGATTCCAGCGCTCCCGACGCGCCCAGCGTGTGCCCGATCATCGATTTCGTGGAGCTGATCGGCACCTGGTAGGCGTGCTCGCCCAGCGCGGCCTTGATCGCCGTGGTCTCCGACGCGTCGTTCAGCATGGTGGAGGTGCCGTGGGCGTTGATGTAGTCGACCTCCTCCGGCTTGATGCCCGCGTCCTCCAGGGCCCAGCGCATGCAGCGGGCCGCGCCCTCGCCGTCGGCGCAGGGGGCGACCATGTGGTAGGCGTCGGCGCTGGCGGCGAAGCCGATGAGTTCGGCCAGGATCGTCGCGCCGCGGGCCTGGGCGTGCTCCAGGCTCTCCAGCACGAAGATAGCGGCGCCCTCGGCTGAGACGAAGCCGTCGCGCTCAGCGTCGAAGGGTCTGCTCGCCTTGGTTGGGTCGCCGCTGCGGGTGGAGAGCACCTTCATCACGCTAAAGGAGGCCAGCCCCAGCTCGCACATGCCCGCTTCGCTGCCT
>JACZTE010000210.1 GCA_022573935.1 Chloroflexota bacterium | reverse complement strand
CGATACCCACCTGGGCGGCGACGACTTCGATCAGCGCGTGATCGACTGGCTGGTGGACGAATTCAAGCGTGACCAGGGGATCGACCTGAAGCAGGACCGCATGGCGCTCCAACGCCTCAAGGAGGCGGCCGAGAAGGCGAAGATCGAGCTCTCGACGGTGATCCAGACGGAGATCAACCTCCCGTTCGTCACGGCCGACGCCGCCGGCCCGAAGCACATGACGATCACGCTCACCCGCTCGAAGCTGGAGCAGCTCGTGGGCGACCTGGTGGAAGGCACGCTGGAGCCCTGCAAGCAGGCGCTCTCCGATGCCGGCCTCGAGGCCAGCCAGATCGACGAAGTGGTGCTCGTGGGCGGGCAGACGCGCATGCCGAAGGTGCAGGAGATAGTGCAGCAGTTCTTCGGCAGGGAGCCGCACAGGGGCGTGAACCCGGACGAAGTAGTGGCCGTGGGCGCCGCCATCCAGGCCGGCGTCCTCAAGGGCGACGTGCAGGACGTGCTGCTGCTGGACGTGACGCCGCTGACGCTCAGCATCGAGACGCTGGGCGGTGTCGCCGACCCGGTGATCCCGCGCAACACCACCATCCCTACCAGCAAGGGTAAAGTCTATTCGACCGCCGCCGACAACCAGCCCAGCGTGGAGATCCACATACTCCAGGGCGAGCGCGCCATGGCCGAGGACAACAAGTCGCTGGGACGCTTCATCTTGGACGGCATCCCGCCCTCGCCTCGCGGACTCCCCCAGATCGACGTGTCCTTCGATATCAACGCCGACGGCATTCTCCACGTGACCGCCCAGGACAAGGCCTCCGGTCGCGAGCAGAAGATCACCATCACGGCCGGCTCCGGCCTCAGCAAAGAAGAAGTGGAGAAGCTACAGCAGGAGGCCGAGGTCCACGCCGAGGAGGACCGCACCCGTCGCGAGGAGATCGAGCTGCGCAACCAGGCCGACTCGCTCGCCTACACCGCGGAGAAGGCGCTGCGCGAGCAGGGCGACAAGGTGGAGGCCGACGTGAAGTCGGAGGTGGAGGCGAAGGTGAAGGCCGTTCGCGACGCGCTCCAGGGTTCGGACAGCGAGACGCTAAAACAGGCGATGACGGAGCTGGCCGAATCGGTGCAGAAGATCGGCGCGGCCATGTACGCCGAGGCTGGCTCGGACGGCGCTCCCGAAGCCGCGCCCGCCCCGAACGGCGAAACGCCCGCGGAGGGCGATGGCGAGGCGGCGCCCGAGGAGGAGGCCGTGGAGGGCGAGTTCCGCGAGGTCTAGGCCGCGCTTCTCGCACACTAGGAACGTTCCTAGAACATGCATCGTGGCCCTCCGAGAAGAGGGCCACGAGTGATTGGTCCAGGGTTTGTGGGCTTGTTTTCAAACCCTGCGGGATGAATCCCGCAGCTCCCCCGGTTGCGAAGTACGAAGCCGCGGGTTTCAACCTGCGGGAGTGGATTCAACCATCGCAAGCTCATCAATAGTGAACCAGTCACGGCCATGGGTAGCGGGTCACTTTGCAACTCTTGAATATCGTAGCCGAGCCTTTCCAGGCTCGGCGGCGAGGCTCGAAAGCCTCGCCTACGGAGAAGGACGCGGCGTATTCAACATGACCCACTACCCGGCCACGATGCTCGTGGGCCTATGAGACCGCACATTTGCTAAACTGAGTGGATATGCCTAAGACCAAGACAGACTATTTCGACGCGCTGGGTGTGTCGAAAAGCGCCACGCCGGAGGAGGTCAAGAAGGCCTTCCGAAGGCTGGCGATGAAATACCACCCGGATCGAAACAGGAGCAAGGACGCCGAAGAGCGCTTCAAAGCGATCAACGAGGCGTATGAGGTGCTCTCCGATCCGGAGCGCCGGGCGCTGTACGAGCGCTTCGGCCACGCCGGCGTGGAAGCGGCTGTTGGCGGGCAGAGCTTCGAGGGCTTCACCTTCGGCGGCTTCGGTGACATCTTCGACGCGTTCTTCGGCGGCACGACCAGCCGTCGCAGCGGGCCTCGTCGCGGCGCCGATCTTCGCCTGCGAATGACGCTCACCTTCGAGGAGGCCGCCTTTGGTTGCGAGAAGACCGTGGAGGTCGAGGGCGTGGAGCTCTGCTCTCGCTGCAAGGGCCGGCGCGCGGAGCCTGGCACCAAACCGGAGGGGTGCGGCAACTGCGGCGGCAGCGGCGAGGTGCGTCGCGTGCAGCAGAGCGTCTTCGGTAGATTCGTCAACGTGGCCACCTGCGACCGTTGCCATGGCGAGGGACGCGTCGTCTCGCATCCCTGCCGCGCCTGCCGGGGCAGGGGCCAAGAGAAGCGCACGCGCCGCCTGGAGATCAAGTTCCCGGCCGGCATTGACGAAGGCGCCCAGATGCGCCTCGCCGGCGAAGGCGATATCGGCGATTATGGTGGGCCAAGGGGTAACCTCTTCCTGCTGATCGCGGTCAAGCCCGACAAGCGCTTTCAGCGCGATGGCGACGATCTCATCTACCAGCTAGAGCTGGACATCGCTCAGGCAGCCCTGGGCGCCGAAGTGGAGGTGCCGCTGCTCGAAGGCACGGAGTCGCTCCGTATTCCCGCCGGCACCCAGAGCGGCGAGGTCTTCGTGCTCCGTGGCCGGGGCATCGCGCACCTGCGAGGCAGCGGCCGGGGCGACCTGCTGGTGCGCGCGCAGGTGATCACGCCGAAAGACCTCTCGACCCATCAGAAGGAGCTCCTGGCCGAGCTGGCTGATTCGCTGGGCACGGCCGGCTCTCTCGCCGATAAAGGGCTCCTGAACCGCATCAAAGACGCCCTGGGCTAATCGTGGACTACCTGGAGCTGACCGTCACCGTCCGACCGGAGGCGGTGGAGGCGGCGACGGAGCTGCTGCGTCGCCGCGTCCCGGCCGGCGTCAGCATCGAGCCGCCGTTCGAGGCCATCGATGAGGAGGGTGGCGTCGCGTTCGTCCCGGATGCGCCGGTGCGTCTGCGCGCTTGGCTGCCCCTGGGAGACGACGGCAGCCGCCCCGCTCTCGCCGATCTCCGGCGCGAGCTGCGCGACCTGGGCGACGCGCTGGTGCGGCCGTTGCGCGCTCGCACCGTCCGGGACGCGGCCTGGGCCGATGCCTGGAAGCGGTACTTTCCGGTGCTGCGCGTCGGGCGGCGGCTGGTGCTTCGTCCTTCCTGGCGTCGCTATCGGCCTAGAGCGAACGATGTCGTTATCGAGCTCGACCCCGGCCAAGCCTTCGGTACCGGCCAGCACATCACCACGCGTCTCTGCCTTGAGG
>JACZTE010000209.1 GCA_022573935.1 Chloroflexota bacterium | reverse complement strand
CGGACATCGACGATCTGCGGCAGTCGCCGGCGCTGCGCATTATCGAACTGCTCGAACGAGAGGGCGCGGACGTGCTCTGCCATGATCCGTTCCACGACACGCCTCCGCTGGACGCCGTGATCGAGGACGCCGACGCGGTCGTGCTCGCCACCAACCATTCCGCGTTTCGCGAGCTTCAGCCCGCGGAGATGCGCAAGAAGACCAAGCCGGACTGTATCTTCGTCGACTGCTGGGGCCAGTGGGACGAGCCAGGCGAAGGAGGCCGTATCCTCACGTTCGGAAAGGGGGACGCCACATGATCGTGGTCACCGGGGGCGCTGGGTTTATCGGGAGCGCCGTCGTCCAGGTCTTGGCTGAGCAAGGCCACAAGGTTCGCATCGTCGATGACCTCTCGAAAGGGCAGGCGGAGGAGAAGGCCGGCGATCAGGAGTTTGTGCTCGCCGACCTACGCGACGCCGAGCAGGCCAAGCGGGCGCTGGAGGGGGCCGAGGTCTGCATCCACCTCGCCGCGAAGATCGGGGGCATCAGCTACTTCCACAAATATCCCGCTACGATCCTGAGCGACAACGGTGTGATGCTATCGAGCGTCTTCCAGGCCGCGGCGGAGCAGGGCACCAAGGTCGTCTACGTCTCCTCATCGATGGTGTTCGAGCGGACGGAGCAGTTCCCAACGCCTGAGAGCGCCGTCGCAGACTCGCCGCCGCCGATCACCCACTACGGCTTCTCCAAACTTGTCGGCGAATACTTCTGCCGCGCCTTCCACGAAGAGCACGGCGTCCCCTTCGTGATCTGCCGGCCGTTCAACGCGTATGGCCCCGGCGAGATGCCTGATGACGAGCCCGGCATGGCTCACGTCATTCCGGACCTGATTAAGAAAGTGTTGCGGGGGGACTATCCGCTCGAGATTCTCGGCAGCGGCGACCAGACCCGCTGCTTCACCTACGTTACCGACGTAGCGGAAGGTATCTGCCTGGCCGGGCTGAGCCCCAGCGCGGAGAACGAAGACTTTAACGTCGGAGTAAACACCGAGGCGTCCATCCGGTCGCTGGCGGAGCAGATCTGGCAGCAGTGCGGTCGCGAGGAGCCGTTCGCTCTTCGCCACGCGGAGCCGTTCCAACACGACATCCAGACGCGAGTGCCCGACACGTCGAAGATCGAACGGCTTCTCGGCTGGCGGCCGAAGGTGAAGCTTGAGGAAGGGTTGCGCCGCACCATCGCCTGGATGCAAGACCCGGCGCGGGCGGAGATCAAGACGTAGGACGCGATGCTATCGACTTATGCGAAAAACTCTTGGTAAGGACCGCCCCTAAACGCGTCGTATAACTCATCGTAGTTCGCGATCAAGTCGTTGAGCGGTTCAGGATTCTGCCTGCGAAGTGTCGTGGTGAACGGCCGTGTCTTCACGCCAAGGAACTTTTGAACTTGGTCGTACACCTGTTGGCGCCGAGCAGCGAGATCTTCGTAGTGAACCGTGATCAGCGGATGTTCACGAAAGAGGCTGTCAAAGTGCGATATGCTGCGCTGGGTCTCATCGATGAAGATCCTGAACTCATCTACTGGTATGTTAATGAGCGGTCGGTCTGGTCCCTTCCACAGTCCGCGTATTCTGACAGCAGCCTGCCAGGGATGACGCACCGCTCGTAGTGCGTTCCTTGCCGTTAGTCTTTTACCGAGCCTGGCTTTCGGGTCTCCCTCGAACCACACCCCGGTCATCTCAGCGATCTTTCGCGAAGTTAGCAGACGTAGCAGGTTACGCCTCTTCAGGTGAATCACATGTAGCTCCGCTTTGTCATGAAGGTGCTCCACCACGCCCGGAAATTCGGAAATGTGTTCATATGCGGCCTTGAAACCGACGGCGTGCGTTTCAGCTGGATGTTCGCAGTAGATACGTTCTTCCAAGAAGCGAGAAGGGTTCTCAGCTCGGAGCGCCATATCCTCCACCCGCCGTTCGTAATACTTGTCTTTGCCTCCCTTCCCATACATCTTCGCCGAACCACCGTCCCGTCCGGGTCGCGCATGTACCCACAACCCATAGGCGACGTATGGCAACCGAGGGTTGAAGATTTCATCAAAGCAGCGTATTTCCGGATGGGAATTCAGGGCTTGCCCCAGCAAGCGTGAACCGGTCCGGGCGGTGCAGAGGATGATGAACTGCCGATAGCTGGTTTTAGCTTCGTCCATGGATTGACGCGTACTCCCTGCTGGTCTCGAGGTTTGCTTACCATATTGACGGCTGATGGGCTAGTTACGGTGTCGACGGCCAACGACCGCGGTCGGCCAGAGATCCAAGAAACATCTTGCTGTCTTGCTGTGGTATCGTATCTTGACGGTGTCCGGCCGTGGTAAGCGGCGGTAATATGATGAAAGTGGGAACATGGCAGGCCAAAGCTCTCGCTCCGTATCCCCGCGCTTAAGTACGAGGAGATTTTTGGCGAGACGATCGGGCGCCTGTGCGGGGGCGTTGAGCGGCGGCGACGTGGAGATACTCATGGTCTGTAGCATGATCCTTTCCCACGTTCATTCTTGGCGCGGATTGCAGGGAATTCTACATGGTAGGCGCTAGCCTGGCACCGGATGCTCGTGCCTACCTCGCGGGCGCGCCCTGGCGATTGACCTTGTTCACGGACAGATACGTGAGGGCTGAACTCCGGTTTTACTACGGCGACATCGACGTGCGAGGGTTTAAGAGGGGGGAAGCGTTCCTGGACGCGAAGCTTGAGATTAGTGACGAAGACGTCATCTTCCGCTACTCGGATTCACCGAACTCTCCATGAGCGCGCCGTCTGCCATCCACCGCGTACAGCGCTGGGCCAAGGCGCCGCAGCGACAAGCGCTCATCGCCCGAATCCAGTCCTTGGGCCCGCAGCTGGTGCTGTCGGCGATCTTGCTCCTCACCTTCGCCGTCTACGCTCCCACGCTGACCGACTGGTTCATGCGCGACGATTTCTTGTTCCTTCGCGCTGCTCAGACGGCCTCTAGCCCCTGGGTCTACATCCGCGATTCCTTCGATTTTCGCAGCCCCGGCCCACCTGTGGATTTTACCTTCTACCGGCCACTCTACCAGGCCAGCTTTCTCGGCTTCTATAAGCTCTTCGGGTTAGAGGCATGGCCCTACCACCTGCTGAACGTGAGCGTTCACCTGGCGAACGCCGTCCTCGTCTGGCTCATCGCCCGCAAGCTGACGGATCGACTGCTCATCGCCCACGTGGCCGCGCTCATCTTCGCTCTCCATCCTGCGTACAGTATCTCCGTG
>JACZTE010000208.1 GCA_022573935.1 Chloroflexota bacterium | reverse complement strand
CGGTCACCCAGGACTCCGCCAAGCCAGCAGCCAACCGCGCCGATGCCGATGACGGCGAAGGTGCCGAGAGCGGCAGCGCGCTGCGTGTCGGTATGACCGGCGCTGACCAGGCTATCGCCGAAGAAGGCGAGAAACCAGGCCCACATCGCATAGAGCTCCCACATGTGGCCGAAATAGCCGATGGATGCCAGCCGGACGCCTCGATTAGCGAAGACGTGGCCGATCTGACGCGGGTCGAACGTCGCCTGCGGAAACGGAAACGGGCCATCTCGGACTGCAAGAAGGGTCAGCGACGCGCCCGCGAGTGTGAGCACCGAGGTGGCGAGGATGACCTCCCGCCAGCCAAGCGCCGCAACGCCGTTCACCAGATGCGGCGCAGCCGAGCCGATCGTGAGACCTCCCACCATCACGCCTAACGCCATGCCACGGCCACGCTGGTACCAGGTAGACATGCTCTTCAGGAGCACCGGATAGACGCCTGCCAGACAGACTCCGGTCAAGAAGCGAAGCGGAATGGCTAGCTCAGGACCCTCCGCAAGAACGATGAGCCCATTCACCAGCGCCGCGCCGACGGCGGAGAGCCAGAGCACGGTTCGAGCGGGGTAGATGTCCGCGAGGTTGAAGAACGCCGAGCCGAGCGCGCCAACGACGAATCCGACCTGAACGGCTATCGTAAGGAACGACGCCTCCGTCGTACTCAACTGCCAGTCCTCTCGCAACTGTGGAATCACGGCTGACGCCGAGAACCAGGTCGTCATCGTCAGCACCATGACGACCGTCATGATCGCGAGCGCCGTCCGTTGACCGGGGACTCGCGCCCGTTCGTCCGCCGCTGCTACCGAGGTCATGGCGTTGGGAGTTGCATATCGCACCGACGGTCAACGTACCACAGTGGACTCTCGATGGCGACGGCGCCGGGAACTGCTCACTTGCCTACACGCCATCCCCAACACTGGTCGCCGCGACCGTTCCCTGCTATACTGTGTCGAGAGTCCGCCGCAAGGCGGGCCGGCGGGTTGGCACGGGCGCGACGAGGAGACTGTGGCTAGAGTACGTTCGCGACCCCGCTCCCGGGTCGGCGCCTCAGCGCGCCAGGGCCTGTCACGGCCGAGTGTCGGCCGGCGACGGCGGCGCTCTTCGCCTCTCAGCTCTGCTGGCGGCCTGATCTTCAGGCTAGAGACGGCCGGCATCACGCTCCTCGTGCTCGCCCTGATCGCCGTCCCCTGGCTGATACCGGCCACCCGCGGCGTCACCGACTTGCGCGATGGCTTCATTCGCACCTTCGGACTGCTGGTCTTCGCCTTCATCGCTCTCATCGCGTTGCTGGGCTTCGCCCTCATCCGGCGACAGCTCGATAGCGTCTTCGCCACCTGGAAGCCGTGGCTGATCGTCGCGCTCTCAGCCACGTTCGTAAGCGGCCTGCTCGGCTTCTTCCGTCCCGGCTGGCAGCTAGGCGACGTGCTGCTGGACGAGGTCACCGCCGGCGGCGACCTGGGACATCTGATGGCCGGGCATCCTATCGGCATCATCGTTTGGCTTGCTGCCGGCGTCGCGGCCTTCGCCGTCATCTCGCCCACGGGCGCGGCGACGGCGCTACACGGGCTAGGCATCGCCGCCCGCACCGCCTGGGGCTGGCGAGTGCCCCAGCGAACGTGGGGCTCGGTACGCGCGCTGGGGAATCTGGTCTTCCCCACACGGCCGCCGGCGGAGGGGGCGCCCAAAGTGCCGCTGGACAGCGTCATCTGGGCGCAGCACGCTGGCGCGGAAGAGATCGACCAAGCCGTCGCCGAACCGCCCGTCGCGGACGCGGAGGCAGCGCCGTCCGACATCGGCGAGCAGGCGCCCCTGCCCATGAACGGCGATGCGCCCGACGAGCTAGAGACCGTCTCCGGCGACGAACCGCGGAAGGCTCAGGACGGGTGGCAGCTCCCGCCCTTGGATGTGCTAGTCGACGTGAACCCGCAGGAAGGGCAGCCCGACAACAGCGCCCGCGGCCATCTCATCGTCGAAACGTTGGCCTCGTTCGGCGTCGATGCGCGAGTGGTACAGGTGAACGAAGGCCCCACTGTCACGCAGTTCGGCATCGAGCCGGGGTGGGATGTAAAGACCCGCCGGATACCGGAGCGCGACGCCGCCGGCCGTCCCGTGCTGGAGCGCGATGGCACCCCTAAGATACGCATGGAGGAGGTATCGCGCACGAGGGTGCGGGTGAACCAGATCACCGGCCTGGCCAACGACCTGGCGCTGGCGCTATCGGCGCCGTCACTGCGCATCGAGTCGCCGGTGCCGGGCAAACCTTTCGTCGGCATCGAGGTGCCCAACCACACGGCGACGCTGGTCACGCTGCGCGGCGTCGTCGAATCGGCACAATTCCGCAGGGCCTCTCTCCGCTCGCGGCTGACGCTCGCGTTGGGCACGAGCGTCGCAGGTGAGCCAATCGTCGCCGACCTGGCAAAGATGCCGCACCTGCTCATCGCCGGGGCGACGGGCAGCGGCAAGAGCGTCTGCATCAATGCCATCATCGCCTGCCTCCTCATGCACGCCTCGCCGGAGGAGGTGCGCTTCGTCATGATCGACCCGAAGCGAGTCGAACTCTCCGCCTTCGCCAAGATCCCGCACCTCGCCTTCTCCTCGATCATCACCGAGACCGACCAGGTGGTCGGTACCCTGCAAGCGATCATCCACGAGATGGAGAGCCGCTACCGGCGCTTCGCCTCGCTGGCCGTGCGCAACATCGAGTCGTACAACAATCACGCGAGCTGCCCCAGCCGGCTGCCCTACTGGGTGGTGATCATCGACGAGCTGGCCGACCTGATGATGGCCGCTCCGTACGAGGTAGAGCGCCAGATCTGCCGCCTGGCCCAGCTCGCGCGGGCCACGGGCATCCACCTGATCATCGCCACGCAGCGCCCCTCGGTCGATGTCGTCACCGGCCTGATCAAGGCGAACTTCCCCACCCGCATCGCCTTCGCCATGAGCTCGCAGGTCGACTCGCGCACCGTGCTCGACAGCGCCGGCGCGGAGAAGCTGCTGGGGCGCGGCGACATGCTCTACCTCCCAACCGACGCGGCCAAGCCCCGTCGCATCCAGGGCGTCTACGTCTCCGACGAGGAGATCGAGCAGCTCGTTTCCTTCTGGACCCAGGATCGCTTCCAAGGCCAGGACCGCGAGATGTTCGACCACCTGCTGGAAGAGGCGCAGGCGCACCCGGAAGAGCAGCAGAACGACGACCCGATGCTGGCGCGGGCGAAGGAACT
>JACZTE010000207.1 GCA_022573935.1 Chloroflexota bacterium | reverse complement strand
TGATCGTGGCGAACTTCAGCAGATCGATCTTCGGCTGGCGCCCCTGGCGTCGTTCAACGGCGATGACCGAAGAGCTGGGCAAGGACGGCCCGCTGACCGCGATGGTCATCGTCGCTCATCCCGACGACGCCGAGTTCCTCTGCGCCGGCACCGTCGCCAAGTGGTGCGATCAGGGCTGGACGGTCTACTACGTGCTCGTCACCAGCGGCGACAAGGGTACCCACGATCCGTCGCTCAGCCACCAGGCGCTGGCCGCCCTGCGCGAGCAGGAGCAGCGGGACGCCTGTCGCGTGCTGGGGGTGAAGGAGGTCGTATTCCTTGGCTACCCCGACGGCTTCCTCCAGCCCAGCGTTGAGCTTCGCGGCCAGATCGTGCGCGTGCTGCGCCGCTATCGGCCGGACGTGGTGGTCACCTGGGACGGCTTTCGCCCAGGCTTCAACCACTCGGACCACCGGGCCGTCGGCATCGCGGTGCGGGACGCTGTCTACCCGGCGGTGCGTGATCACCTCTACTACCCGCAAGACCAGGCCGATGGGCTGGAAGCGCACCAGGTGAACGAAATGCTCCTAGCCGGCAGCGAAGACCCAGACTACCACGTCGACATCAGCGCCTATCTGGAGAAGAAGCTGGAGGCGCTGTTCTGCCATCGCAGCCAGCTTGGTGGCCGCAGCCCGGATGAGATCCGGCGCATGTGGGGCGAGCGCATGAAGAACACGCGCGGTAGAGGGGTCGTCGAGTCGTTCAAGCGAGTGCAGATCCGGCGATCGTCGCGCCCGAAGCAGACGGACGGCCAGCCGGCCGAGACGCCGGCGGCAGGACAGCGCTCGTCCTGAGTGCCTGTCATGCTGAGCCTGTCGAAGCATCTCGTTCGTACTTCCAGGCTCCACGCTTCCGGACAGACCTGAAGGTCTGTCCCTACGACGGTGAAGCAGCGCACACCGCCAACCTCGTAGGGACAAAGCTTTAGCTCTGTCCTCGGCTGTCGAAGCATCTAGGCGGGCTCAGGATAAACTCCGCGAAGCATCTCGATCGTGGTTCCAGACCCTACGCTCTCGGACAGACCTGAAGGTCTGTCCCTACGAGGCTCTTGTCATGCTGAGCCTGTCGAAGCATCTAGGCGGGCTCAGGACACGCTGCCTGCTCCCGTCAGCTCTAGGAACTGCTGGAGGATGCGCCCGGTAGCGCCCCAGATCACGTGCTCGCCGAAGGTGTACGACGGCGGCGGCACCATGCGGTCTCGCCAAGGAGCGGGCTCCGTGTTCAGCCCCGGCGAGCCGAGCAGGTGGGGCATGGGCACCACCAGCAGCTCCGCCACCTCGATCGCGCTGGTGGCGAAGGGGTAGGGCGCCGGCGCGGTCACGCGCCCAACATAGGGCGAGACGATGAAGTTGCTAATCGTCACGATGTCGTCGAGCTGGCCGAAGATTTCCACGTCTTCCCGTTTCAGCCCGATCTCCTCCTCCGACTCACGCAGCGCGGTCGCTTCCACGTCCGGGTCGGCAGCGTCCTGAGCGCCGCCGGGAAACGAGATTTCGCCCTTGTGGTGCTCCACCAGCTCGGTGCGCACCTGGAGGATGACGTGGAGGACGCCCTCCTGCTCGTAGATCGGGATGAGGACGCCCGCTCGCGGCAGCCCATCGCGTTCGATGCGCCGCGGCTGGTAGGAGGCGAGCGCGTCGCGGATGTGGTCGAGCATAACGATGACAGTATGGCAGAGGCGAGGGAGGGGTAGCAAAGAAGGGGTGCCGCCAGCGACCAGCCGATCACGAGCCCAAGAGCTCTATGAACTGCTCTACGGTCAGACCGGCTTTACGAATGAGAGCGCGGAGCATACCAGGCCGGAGCTGTCGATGATCGGGAACGGACAATGTCTCAGAGAAACCAGGCTTCACCATGATGATGTGGCTGCCTCGCTGGCGTCTTACCTGAAACCCTGCCCGTTCGAACGCAACAACGGTCCGCCGGCCTGATACGCGCGGCAGGCGTGGCATCAGGCGGCGACTTCGGCCTCCACCTCCACTTCACGAGTTTCGATAGTGAGGGGTAGTCCCTCATCGGCGCGGTCTTCCAGGCATTCTTGGATCTCCCGTGCAATAATCTCAGGCGTCTCGTGAGGCGCTGGAAGCTGATCCTCGCGCCGCACCTCAAGGCATAGGACGATCGCCTCACGGATGTTCGCGAGGGCTTCCTTCAGAGAACCGCCTTGGGAAACACATCCAGGGATAGCGGGGCAGACGACGGAGTAGCCGCCATCAGCTTCAGGTTCGAGGACGACGGTAAGTCTCATGACAGCTTCTATGATAGCACGCTACAAAAAGCCCGCTCGTTAGCCGAAGCCTACTCCCACTCGATCGTGCCGGGGGGCTTCGAGGTGATGTCGTACACCACGCGGTTCACGCCGGGCACTTCGTTCACGATGCGATTGGCGATGCGCGCGAGCACGTCGTACGGCAGCCGCGCCCAGTCGGCGGTCATCGCGTCCTCGGCGGTGACGGCGCGCACGGCGACGACGTGGCCGTAGGTGCGGAGGTCGCCCATGACGCCCACCGAGCGGGTGTCTGTGAGGACGGCGAACGACTGCCACAGCTCGCGGTAGAGATCCGCGCGCTTGATCTCGTCCATCACCACCCAGTCGGCCGCGCGCAGCGTCTCCAGCTTCTCGCGCGTCACCTCGCCGATGATGCGGATCGCCAGGCCCGGGCCGGGGAAGGGCTGGCGGTAGACCATCTCCTCGGGCAGGCCGAGGGCGAGACCGACCTGGCGCACCTCGTCCTTGAAGAGGTGCCGCAGCGGCTCGACGAGCCGGAAGTCCATCTCCGCCGGCAGGCCGCCGACGTTGTGGTGCGACTTGATCTTCGCCGTGGGCGTCGCGCCGCCGGACTGCCCCTGGTCGGGGACGGCGCTCTCGATCACATCGGGGTAGGTCGTGCCCTGGCAGATCACCTCGAAGCGGCCGAGCTTCCGCGACTCCTCCTCGAAGACGCGGATGAACGTCTCGCCGATGCGCAGGCGCTTCTCCTCCGGGTCGACCACGCCGGCCAGCTTCTCGAGGAAGCGATCCACGGCGTCCACATGCACCAGTCGCATCTCCATGTGCCGCTGGAACGTCGCGACGACGCGCTCCGCCTCCTCGCGCCTGAGCAGGCCGTTATCGACGAAGACGCAGGTGATCTGGTCGCCCACGGCCCGGTGCACCAGCGCCGCCGCCACCGCCGAGTCGACGCCGCCGGAGAGGGCGCAGAGCACCTGGTCGGAGCCCACCTCGAGCCGTATCCGCT
>JACZTE010000001.1 GCA_022573935.1 Chloroflexota bacterium | reverse complement strand
TCGCCCGAGAGGATCATGCCGAGGGCAACGCCGGGCGCGATCGTGCGCGGCAGCGTCTGGGTACCGCCGGCCGAGGGGATGTAGCCCAGCCCGACCTCCGGCAGGCCGAAGCGGGCATCGTCGGAGGCGATGCGCAGGTCGCAGAGCAGGCTCATCTCGCAGCCCGCGCCCAGCGCGAAGCCGTGGACGGCGGCGATCAGGGGCTTGGGCAGGGCCAGCATCAGCCCCCATAGGTCGCGCTCGCGGCGGGCGCGTCGCGCCTCCACGTACGACGGCGACGTCCCGAACTCGGCGATATCGGCGCCCGCGGAGAAGGCGCGGCCATCGCCCCGCACGACGAGCACCCGGGCGTCCGGATCGTCCCGAAACGCCTCGAACGCCGACCAGAGCTCGTCGCGCATCTGGAGGTTGATCGCGTTGAGCACTTCGGGGCGGCTCAGCGTCAGGCGCGCGACGCCCCCGTCGTCCTTCTCATACGCGATGGTCTGGAAGCCGTTCATCCGCTATCTCTCTCGCGACGCGAAGCCGGACAGAGCTGAAGCTCTGTCCCTACGAGGCTGTCTTAGACGCGTCGCCATCGAAGGGCTATCGCCAGTCCGGCTTGCGGATCTGGCTGCGCTTCTTGCGCTCCATGGCCGCAGCCAGGTCCTCGTTCAGCTTGCCTGTGAGGAGACGCATCGCCTCGCCCTCCGGTCGCATCGTGTTGCTGCGCCACCGGCGCACCTTCGCCCGGTCGCTATCGGATAGCGAGGCGTCCTTCGCGAGGCGGGCGACGACGAGGGACATCAGATCCCACGCCTCGTCGATGTCTAGTTCAACCTTCATCCTGCCCGTTGTTCCCTCTTCCGCTCGGCTCGACCACCTTCGTAGCTCCTCCCGAAGGCCAGCCTTCAGGCTGGCCGAATCTTCTTCGCCGGGCTGAAGCCCGGCCTACGGTGGTTCGGCTGAAGCCCAGCCTTCGGTTCCAACGTTCCTGCTCCATCACTACCGGTCCGCGCTGGAGATGTAGCGCCCTTTGCGCCGGATCAGTTTGCGCGTTCGCTCGTCGATGATATTGCCCAGCGCCTCGTTCATCTCCTCGGCCAGCACGTTCATCGCCTCGGTACCATCGGCGCGATCGCTCCGCCACTTGCGAACGGCGGCGCGGCCGTCGTCGGAGAGCTCGGTGCCGTCCAGCACCTGCGAGACGGTCAGCGTCATGATCGACCAGGCTTCGTCCGCATCCAGGATCAGCCGCACATTACCTCCCCTTGAACTTGGGTTCTCGCTTCTCCAGGAACGCGCGTACTCCCTCGGCGCGATCCTCCGTCGTCTGCAGGATGATCGTGAGGTCGGTCTCGAAGCGCAAGGCCTGCTCCAGCGGCTGCTCCATCCCCCTTCGCACGGCCTCCTTGGCGTATCGAAGCGCGATCGGCCCTCGCGACGCCATGCGCAGCGCCAACGCCTCGGTTTCGGCGAGGAGCTCGCCGGCGGGCGAAACGGCGCTTACCAGGCCGATGCGCCGCGCCTCCTCGGCGTCGATCGGTTCGGCCAGCAAGATCAGCCGCAGGGCATGGGCGCGGCCGACGAGGCGAGCCAGACGCTGAGTGCCGCCCGCCATCGGCAGCAGCCCCTGCGCCGTCTCCGGCAGAGCCAGGCGAACGCCCTCGGCGGCCAGGCGCACATCGCAGGCCAGGGCCAGCTCCAATCCGGCGCTGGTCGCGTCGCCGTTCAGGGCGCAGATGATCGGTTGGCCCATCTCCTCCAGCGCGACGAAGGGCGCGCGTCGCCGCCACTCCGCAGGGTCGAACGCCTCCGGGCTAACCTCCGCGGGTTCCCAGCCCGACGAGAAGACGTCGCCCTCGCCGGTGAGGATCGCGACGCGCACCTCCGGATCGTCGTTGATGGCGGCGCAGGCCGCGTCGAGCTCCTGCAGGAAGAGGCGGTCGATGGGGTTGCCCCGCTCCGGCCGGGCGAGGCGCAAGAAGGCCAGCGGGCCCTTCGTCTCCAGCGTCAGCGTGCGATAGCCCATGGGCGCTGTGCAGCGTACCAATGGCATCGGGGGCTGTCAACGGCGTAGCTGTGCCCATCTGTGATCACCCGCGCCCGTCGTGCAGGCGCTAGCGTATCTGTGTCTATCTGTGATCATCTGTGGCCAACGTACAGGCGCCAGCGTATCTGTGCCCATCTGTGATCACCCGCGCCCGTCGTGCAGGCGCTAGCGTATCGGTGGCCATCGTACAGGCGCTAGCAAGAATCAACTACTCATCGCCTTCTATCTTGGGCGGCATCACCGACAGCTCCGGATCGTTGGGGCGGGAGATGTCGATTCGCAGCTCCCAGTAGACAGGAGCTTCCAGCTCCAGCTCCTGCAGCACATCGACGGTGTTGATCACGATGGTAGAGGCGACCAGGCGCACCGGCCAGGCTCCCTCTTCGGCAAGCCAGAGGTCCCAAGCGAGGTCTGCTAGGTTCCCCAACAGCGCTTCTGGCACGAGAAACATCTCCACGAACTCGCGGCCAGCCTGGCCCACCTGATAGTGGTTGGCCGCCACGCCGTTCACAATCTCCTCGGTCGATGGCAAGCGGCGGACGCTCTCCTGCACCAGCCGGAACTCGGGGCCGCCCAGAAATTGGGGACGAGTCGCGGTGAAGGCGACGGCCAGCAGATCGGTCAGCTCAGGATCGTCACGCGTCGTCGCTCGCCACGGTTCGCCGTCTGCCTGGATCCAGGCCTCCTCGCCGATGATCACGGCGCTGCGGATGACGGTGTCTTCGCCCAGGTCGATGATGTGGATAAAGGCGTGGCGATCGGGCGACTCGAAGTTGCCCTCGGTGGAGATCACCACCTCGTCGCCCCCAGCATCTACGCCGGTCTCGCGCAGGGTGAGTGAAGCGACGTAGTGGAAGCGCACCAGCGGCAGCGCGCTGACTTCCGCCGTTGGCGTCGGGGGCGGCGACGTCGCCGTAGGCGTCGGGGCGGGCGCTGCGCTGCTCCGACAGCCAGCGAGCAGCAGCGCCAGCAGCAGGCCGCCGGCGACGGCGGCCGCCTGGTGAGAGAAGCGCGGCTTGTTGACTCGCTGCATGGTACCTCCGAAGGCAATCCTACAGATCATAGCGAGGGCGCTCGTCTGGTGCGAGCCCGTTGGAGGCAGAGGCGGGTGGCCACGCTTGATCGTAGCTTGGGGCGTTGATACACTCCGGCACGTGGAGGCGAAGCCTCCATTACGTTTGCCTGAGTATGCCTGTAAGCATTCCCTTTTAGTAGGAGTTATCCATGGAGTTAATCTGGATCGTACCGTTCTCTGGCTTCGCCGCCGTGCTCTTCGCGCTTTGGCTCGCCTGGGACGTGCTGCGCCGCGATACGGGCACCGACGAGATGCGCCGCATCGCCAACATGATCTTCGAGGGGGCGAACGCCTTCCTTAGCCGCCAGTACCGCACCATCGCCATCATGGCGGTGGCGACGTCCGTGATCATCGGCGTCCTCGTCGGCTTCCTCGATAACGATATCGAACTGGGCATTCTCACCGGCGTCGCCTTCATCGTGGGTGCGATCGCCTCCGGCGCCGCCGGGCTGATCGGCATGTACATCTCGGTTCGCTCGAACGTGCGCGCCGCCGCCGCCGCGCAGAAGAGCCTCAAGGAGGCCGTCACCGTCTCGCTACGGGGTGGCGCCGTCTCCGGCTTCCTCGTCACGGCGCTCAGCCTGCTCGGCGTCTCCGGCATCTACGCATTCTACAGCAGTGTGCTCGGCAACGAGGTCGCGGATACGCCCTTCCTCATCGTCGGGTTCGGCTTCGGCGCCAGCTTCGTCGCCCTCTTCGCCCAGCTGGGTGGAGGCATCTACACCAAGGCTGCCGACGTGGGCGCGGACTTGGTAGGCAAAATAGAGGCCGGCATCCCCGAGGATGACCCGCGTAACGCTGCTGTCATCGCCGATCTGGTAGGCGACAACGTGGGCGACTGCGCCGGCCGCGGCGCCGACCTGTTCGAGTCGATGTCGGCGGAGAACATCGGCGCGATGATCCTGGGGGTAGCGATCTTCCAGGCGACGGGCAACATCGAATGGATACTCTTCCCGCTCGTCCTCCGGTCGTTCGGCATCCTCGCCACCATGGTCGCGCTGATCGCCGTGCCGTTCCTCACTACCGGCCGCGAGAAGGATGCGATGGGGCCGCTCAACAAGGGCTACTACACCGCCGTCGGCCTCTCCGCCGGCTTTCTTGCCTTCACCACATACATGATGATGGACGACTCGTGGGTCTGGTTCTTCGGGGCCGGGCTCGTCGGTATCGCGACGGGAATCGCCTTCGTCTTCATCACGCAGTACTACACATCGGGTAGCTGGCGGCCGGTACAGGAGATCGCCAGGGCGTCGAAGACGGGGCCGGCGACGAACATCATCATCGGTACTGCCGTCGGAATGGAGACGACGGCGCTCACCGCCATCGCCGTCGGCTCGGCGCTGGTCGCCTCCTTCCTGCTGGGCGCAGAGTCGCCGATAGCGGACCAGGAGGGCGTGGGCAGGTTCAGCGCGGGTATCTTCGGCACGGCTGTGGCGACGATGGGGATGCTGATGACCGCCGCCTATATCCTGGCGATGGACACCTTCGGCCCGATCACCGACAACGCCGGTGGCATTAACCAGATGGCAGGCGCCCCGCCAGAGGCGCGCGAGATTACCGACAGCCTGGATGCCGTGGGCAACACCACCAAGGCGCTCACCAAGGGCTACGCTGTCGGTTCCGCGGCGCTGGCTGCCTTCCTCCTCTTCAGCGCCTATCTGAACAAGGTGAAGGAAGAGCTCATAGAATCGGGCAAGCCGCTGGCCGACGGGACCGTGATCACCTCGCTCAACCAGACGCTGCCCATCGATCTCTCCACCGTACAGGTCTTCGTCGGTGCTCTCATGGGGGTGATGCTCGTCTTCCTCTTTAGCTCGCTCACGATTCGAGCCGTCGGCACAGCCAGCGGCCACATCATCGAGGAGGTCAGGCGCCAGTTCCGCGAGCACCCGGGCATCATGGAGGGCACGGAAGAGCCGGACTACGCCCGCGCGGTGGATATCACCACGAGCGCCGCGCTGCGCGAGATGATCGCGCCGGGGATGTTGGTGATTCTGATGCCAATCGCAGTCGGGTTGATCTTCCGCTACATGCCGGGCTTAGACCCTAACGCCGGCTGGCAGGCCGTCGCCGGTTTGCTGATGGTAGGCACCATTGGCGGGGTGATCCTGGCCACCTTCTTGAACAACAGTGGCGGCGCCTGGGACAACGCCAAGAAGTTCATTGAAGCAGGTAAGCTGCTCGACGATGAAGGCAACGTCATCGGCAAGGGCACAGACACACACGCTGCCGCTGTCGTGGGCGATACGGTGGGCGACCCCTTTAAGGACACCGCTGGCCCATCGCTGCACGTGCTGGTGAAGCTGCTGAGCACGATCACGCTGGTGTTGGCGCCCTTGTTCATCGCCTAGCCAGGGGACAACCGCAGGCCCATCGCCACACGTGCTGGTGAAGCTGCTGAGCACGATCACGCCGGTGTTAGCGCCCTTGTTCATCGCCTAACCACGCAACGTAGCGTCCCATTCTCAGCTATGGCCCGCCTCCCTCGACGACGGTAATCGAGTACACGCGCGGGCTTCTTCACCCCTCCGGCTGCACCCAGACCAACACTAGGCCGATAATCCCTTCGAGACCTAAACGGATCGAGGAGGCGCAACTTGCCCGCAAGCAAGCGATCGACAGCCGCGCGAGCGGCCGAACCCAAACACCAGAAGCAGGACGAGGAACAGCCGTGGCCTTTGGCGGCGCCTTCTCGGGCAGAGCTGGCCAGCGCGTTCGCGCAGGGCTTAGACCTGGCGGAAGGGCACCGGCCCGGTCACGCCGCACGCGTCTGCTACATCGCTGTCAACCTAGCGCAAGCGCTGGGCCTTTCGACGGAGGTACGCCGCGCCGTTAGCTACGCGTCCCTCCTTCACGACGCTGGCGCCGTCTCGGCAGCAGCCGAAATCTGCCGCCTGATCAACGTGAGCGAAGAGGCGATCTTCTACTCCAGCCCGGAGAGGCCGCCCGAACAGCTGGCTCTGGAGATCGCCCCGAACGACACCGAGGTCGTGGTCAAGCTGCTACGCGCCCACCCGGAACGCGGCGCCCAGGTGGCCCATGATCTCAACTGCGATGCGACTGTCCAGGAAGCGATCGCCAGCCACCACGAGCGCTGGGACGGCCACGGCTATCCGCAGTCGCTCAAAGGCGAGGCTATCCCCATCGTCGGACGGCTCGTCGCCACAGCCGACGTGATCGAATTCCTGATCTCCGGCGAAGACAACGCGCTGGTCGCCCGCCGCAACCTCCTCGCCGAGCTTGGCGAGCACGACGGCCTCACCCTCGATCCGGAGTTGGTGCAGAAGACCCGCGAGCTTGTCGGCAGCGACGCCTTCTGGCTAGGCATCTACCGCGACGATCTCTCTCAGGTCGTCGCCGCTACCTGCCCGGAGGAGCCCCAGGGGGCAGACCGCTCCCCGACCCACCTGTACACCTTCGCCAAGGTCTTTGCCGGCCTGGCGGACTCCAAGGGTGACAATACGAAGCACCACAACCAGCGCACGGCTGACCTCGTCGACCGTCTCGCCGAGTCACTCGGCTTCAGCGCAGGACGCAGGTCGATGCTGCGCATCGCTGCCCTGTTACACAACGTGGGGTTGCTGGGCGTCCCGGCGCGCGTCCTCGCGAAGCCGGATATCCTTTCCCTGAAGGAGATGGAGGCGATGCGCAAGCACCCCACCTACTCAGAGATGATTCTAGGTGCGCTGCCCGGCATGGAGGAGGCCGCTCGCTGGGTGGGCGCGCACCATGAACGGCCCGACGCGAAAGGCTATCCGGAGATGTGGGAAGAGGAGATGATCCCGATCGAGGCCCGCATCATCGCCGTCGCCGATACCTACGTCGCGCTCACGTCGACTCGACCGTATCGAGGCGCCCTCTCAGACAAGGACGCCCGCCAGGTGCTACAGGGCGGTGCTGGTACACAGCTGGACGCGAAGGTGGTGAAGCTGCTCTGCTCGCTCTCGCCTACGGCTACGTCTTCTCGAACCGCTCCACGTTCACGACGAAAACGATAGCTCCCCCCGCGCGCACTTCAACCGGCTCCGAAGGCAGGGCGCCTTCGCTAAAGAAGGGCAGCGTTTGGACGGGCACGAGCTCTGTGCGGGAGTGACACTCCGCCCGAACCATCGCCAGAAGCTCCTCCACCTCGTCGGCTTCCACGCCGGAGAGGACGGTGGCATTACCACGGTGGAGAAACCCGCCGGTGCTGCTGATTTTCGTCGCGGGATACCCCCGCTCCACCAGCCCTTTCATCAGCCGGTCGGCGTCAGCGTCCGAGGCGATAATAATGACGAGTTTCATCTGCCCGCTCTGCACAGGCGATCCTTTACGCTAGCCGCGGGCAGACACGGATTAGGCGTCGTCGCCGTTCCGATGAGCCCGTTCTCGCACCCTCTCCCAGAGCTGCTGGCGGGTGAGCGTACCCGGCTGCGGAGCGAACGCCAGCGCAACCGACGCACCCAGCATCATCCCGAAGAGAAACCCCATCAAAAAGCGGATCTTCATCACCGTACCTCCTTGTCCGGACTGTCGAGGGGAGACAGAAACACTTCCCACCCACGGCGGGCTCAGCAGTGATCTGTCACTTCCTATCCGATGCTACTCCGGAGGCGCGTGACTTGTCAAGACGCCACCCGTGATCGCCATCACCTCTTTGGCAGCGCCTATCCGCCGGGCCGCGGGGACCCTGTACGGCCACGACGGCCACGCCGCTCTGCAACCTTCAGCCGCGCCTGTGCGCGCCTGAGCGAAGCCTCGATCTTGACCAGGTCGGCCAGGTCGTGGCGCTCCCCCAGCTCCTCCTCGGCCTGCCGGCGCGCCGCCTCCGCCCGCTCGATATCGATCTCTTCCGCGCGCTCGGCGGCGTCGGCCAGGACGACGATGCGGTCGTTGCGCACCTCGAAGAAGCCACCCGTGATCGCCATCACCTCTTCGGCGCCGCCTTTGATGATGCGTATCTCGCCCGGCGCGAGTGTGGTGATGAAGGCAGCGTGCTGTGGCAAGATGGCGAACTCGCCGTCCGCCCCAGGCGCGACCACTTCGTCTACACCCTCCTGGGAGTAGACCAGCTGCTCGGCCGTGACGATCTCGACGGTGAGGGGCATAGTGCTCCTTACGCCTTCGCGTCTTCTTTCGCCAGCTTCTCCGCCTTCTCCAGTACCATGTCGAGCGTGCCCACCAGGTAGAAGGCCTGCTCCGGCAACGCATCGTGCTGCCCTTCCAGGATCTCCTTGCAGCCGCGCACCGTCTCCTTGGTGGAAACGTACTGACCCGGAAGGCCCGTGAACACCTCCGCGACGAAGAACGGCTGCGTGAGGAAGCGCTGGAGTCGACGTGCCCGCGCCACTACCAGCTTGTCCTCGTCGGACAGCTCCTCGATGCCGAGGATGGCGATGATGTCTTGCAGGTCCTTGTAGCGCTGGAGGATACGCTGCGCCTCTCGCGCCACGTCGTAGTGCTCCTGGCCGACGACCAACGGATCGAGGACGCGCGAGACCGAGGCGAGCGGGTCCATCGCGGGGAAGAGGCCCTGCTCGAAGAGGCTGCGCTCCAGCGTGATCAACGCGTCCAGGTGGCCGAACGTCGTCGCGACGCCGGGGTCCGTGTAGTCGTCCGCCGGCACGAAGATCGCCTGGAACGAGGTGATCGAGCCCTTCTTGGTAGTGGTGATGCGCTCTTCCAGCTCGCCGACCTCCGTGGCCAGGGTGGGCTGGTAGCCGACGGCCGAGGGCATGCGGCCCAGCAACGCCGAGACCTCCATGCCCGCCAGCGTGTAACGGTAGACGTTATCGATAAACAGGAGCACATCCTGCCCTTCATCATCGCGGAAGTACTCAGCCATGGTGAGGGCGGTCAGGCCGACGCGAAGGCGCACGCCCGGCGGTTCGTTCATCTGGCCGAAGACGAGTACCGTCTTTTCGAGGACGCCAGACTCGCGCATCTCGTTCCAGAGGTCGTTCCCCTCGCGAGAGCGTTCCCCCACCCCCGCGAAGACGGACACGCCTCCATGCTTCGTGGCGATATTGTGGATCAGCTCCTTGATGATCACCGTCTTGCCCACGCCGGCGCCGCCGAACGCGCCTACCTTGCCGCCCCGGGTAAAGGGGGCGATGAGGTCGATGATCTTGAGGCCGGTCTCCAGCACCTGCACCTTCGTCTCTTGCTCCTCCAGGGTTGGGGGCTGTCGATGGATCGGCCGGCGGTCGCCGGCCACCTCGCCCAGGTTGTCCAGCGGATCGCCCAGCACGTTGAAGAGCCGGCCCAGGGTGTCGTTGCCGATCGGCACGGCGATGGCCCGGCCGGTATCGACGACGCGAGCGCCGCGCCGGAGGCCGTCGGTGGTGTCCATAGCCAGGCAGCGCACCTGATTATTGCCTAGGTGCTGCTCCACCTCCGCCACCAGCTTGCCCTCGCCAATATCGATCTCCACGGCGTTGAACAGCGCGGGCAGCTGCCCCTGGGGGAACTGCACATCCACCACCGTGCCGATAACCTGCCGGACCTCTCCTTCAGCCATGACTACCTCCGTAGGAACAAGGAACTAGGAACATAGGAACTTGGGAGCATTACACTTTCATTCCTTCGACGCCGCCGACGATGTCCAGCAGCTCACTCGTGATCTGCTCCTGGCGTGCTTTGTTGTAGGTAAGCGTGAGATCCTCGATCATCTCCTCTGCCGCATCGGTGGCATTGCGCATCGCCACCATGCGCGCCGACTGCTCGCTGGCGATGCCTTCGAGGATCGCCTCGTAGATCTCCATCTCGACATAGCGGGGCAGCAGTTCCGCGAGCACCTCCTCGCGGCCAGGCTCGTAGATGTAGTCCACCGCGCGCGTGGCCTCATCTTCGGGCAGCTCCACCGGTAGAAGCTGGCGTACCCTCGGTTCTTGATTCATGGTGTTGACGAAGTATGAATAGACCAGAAAGACCTTGTCGAACTCGCCGGCCGCGTAGTCGTCCATCACCACCCGGGCGATGGGAAGGATCTCCTGGTAGTCCGGGTAGTCACTCAGCTCTGTGAACTCGGCGCGGATCGATACGTTCGC
This sequence comes from Chloroflexota bacterium, assembly GCA_022573935.1. The sequence goes on along the minus strand of JACZTE010000001.1, from coordinate 5,020 downwards.
CCGGCGGAAGTAGTCGCGTCCCTTCTTCCCCACCGCAACGAATTTAGTGGGCACGCCCAAGTCGAGGGTGAGGGCGCTCGCCTTCCTGTTGACGCTGGTGGGCAGTCCGCCGCAGAGGCCGCGGTTCGGCGTGATCAGCACGATCCCTGCCGCCTGCAGCTCGCGTCGCTGGAGGAGCGGCGGCAGCGCCTCCTCGTCCCCCAGCGGCAGCGTCTCCGCCAGATCGGCCAGCACCCAGGTGAGCCGCTCTGCGTACGGCCGGCCGGCCAGCGCCCGTTCCTGGGCCCGTCGCATCTTCGATGCGGCGACGAGCTCCATCGCCTTCGTGATCTTCGCGGTGGAGCCGACGGAGCGAATGCGACGCCGGATCTGGCGGATCGTCGCCATCTGCTACTCTGCTCCTTTGTCCGCTGTCGAGCCGTAGCCGGCCGTCTGCTTGAACTCGCGGATGGCGGCGTCCAGCTCCTGCTCGCGCTCGGGCGGCAGCTCGTACGTCTCCATGATCGAACGGCCGATCTCGGGCTGGCTGGCGTCCATGTACTGGAAGAGCGCCTTCTCGAACTCCACCACCTTATCGACCGGCACGTCGTCCATCAGGCCGCTCGTGCCGGCGTAGGTGATGATCACCTGCTTGTCCAACGAGAGCGGCTGATACTGGAGCTGCTTGAACATCTCCTGCAGCCGCTGGCCACGCTCCAGCTGCCGGCGAGTGGTCTGGTCGAGATCGGCGGTACCGAACTGGGCGAAGGCCTGGAGCTCGCGGAACTGAGCCATGTCCAGCCGAAGCTGGCGCACCACCTGCCGGATCGCCTGGCGCTGAGCGGCACTGCCCACGCGGGAGACCGAGATGCCGGGGTTGATGGCGGGACGGATGCCGGCGTTGAAGAGCTCCGCTTCGAGGAATATCTGGCCGTCGGTGATGGAGATGACGTTGGTGGGGATGTAGGCGGAGATGTCGTTCGCCTGCGTCTCCACGATGGGCAGGGCGGTGATAGAGCCGCCGCCTTCCTCCTCCGACAGCCTGGCGGCCCGCTCCAGGAGCCGGCTGTGCAGGTAGAAGACATCGCCCGGGTACGCCTCTCGACCGGGCGGGCGACGGAGCAGGAGGGAGATCTGGCGATAGGCCCAGCCGTGCTTTGAGAGGTCGTCGTAGACGATCAGGGCGTCCTTGCCCTCCTCCATAAACGCCTCGGCCATGGCGCAGCCGGAGTAGGGAGCGAGGTACTGGAGCGCAGCCGAATCCGCCGCGGAGGCGAACACGATGATCGTGTGCTCCATGGCGCCGTGCTCCTCGAGCACGCCGATCACCTGCGCGACCTTCGCGGCCTTCTGGCCGATCGCGACGTAGATGCAGGTCAGGTCGCCGCCCTTCTGGTTCAGGATCGTGTCGATGGCGATCGTCGTCTTCCCGGTGGAGCGGTCGCCGATGATCAGCTGGCGCTGCCCGCGGCCGATCGCGGTCATGGTGTCGATCGCCTTGATGCCGGTCTGCACGGGCGTGTCCACGCTCTGGCGCTTGGTCACGCCCGGCGCGATGCGCTCCACAGGAAGCATCTTCTCCGCGTTGATCGGCCCCTTGCCGTCCAGCGGGACCCCCAGCGGGTCGACGACGCGGCCGATGAGCGCCTCGCCGACGGGCACCTCCGCCACGCGGCCGGTGGAACGGACTTCGTCGCCCTCCTTGATCGAACTGTAGGGGCCCAGGATCACCGCGCCAACGCTCTCCTCCTCCAGGTTGAGCGCTAGCCCCATGATGCCGTTGGGGAACTCCACCAGCTCGTTCGCCATCACGTTGGAGAGACCGTGGATGCGGGCGATGCCGTCGCCGGCTTCGACCACGACGCCGACGTTGGTATCGGTCACCTCCGCGCCGAACTTCTCGATCTGCTCCCTAAGGATGGATGTGATCTCTTCTGGTCGTACTGCCATCTGTTCTACCCCCGGTCTTCGCTAGCGGGTCGCCCCCGCCAGGCGGCGCTTGAGCGCCAGTAGCTTGCTTCGGGCGCTGCCATCGATCAGCCGGTCGCCGATGCGGACGACCAGGCCGCCCAAGATCTCGGCGTCCTCCTCCATCTCCAGCTGCACCTGCTTGCCGGTCAGCTCGGAGAGGCGGCGGGCGAGCGCCTCCTGCTCTTCGTCACTCATCGCCACCGCCGTCACCACTCGCGCGTGGGCGATGCCTTTGTGCTCGTCCAGAAGCGCCTGGAACTGCTCGCCGATCTGCGCGAGCAGGGCCAGCCGGCCTCGAGCCAAGAGCAACCGCACCAGGTTCCACACCAGCGGCGCTGGCTCCTCCACCACGCGGCGGAGGAAGGTCTCCTTGGCTTCGGCGCCCACCTGCCGGCTCGCCACGAAGGCGAGCGCCTCAGGCACTGCGAGCGCGCCGGCCAAGTCGCCGAGGTCGCGCTCCCAGACGTCCAGCTCGTCCCGATCTCGGGCCAGCTCGAACGCGGCCAGGGCGTATCGCTTAGCGGCCGGGTCGCGTAGCACCTATCGCTCCCGAAACGTCGATTCCGCCAGCACCTCGTCGATCAGCCGGCGGTGGGCCTGGCGATCGAGCGACTGGCCGATCACCTTCTCGGCGGCGCTAACGGTGAGATCGGCGAACTCCCGGCGCAGCTCGGCGATCGCCTGATCGCGCTCGAGCTGGATCTCGCTTCGGGCGCGCTCCAGCAACACTTCAGCGTCGCGGCGCGCCTGGCTCCTCGCCTCTTCCTGGATGCGGTTCGCCGCCTCCTGTGCTTTGGCGATGTTTGCCTGACTCTGCTGGCGCGCCTGCTCAAGCTGCTGCGCGACCTCCTGGTCGGCTTGCGCCGCCTGCTCTTTCGACTGCTCCGCCGCCTCCAGCCCTTCCTTCACCCGCTGGGCCCGCTGGGCCAGCATGTTCAGGATCGGCTTGTAGAGGAAGATGCGCAGCACCACCAGCAACAGGAAGAAGTTCACCAGCTGGGCAATCAGCACTGGGACGTTTAGGCCTAGCTCGTCCATATTGAGCCCTCTTCGCTCCTCGCTCGCTCAGCAGTTTCGCTAAAAGACGAAACCAATCATCACCGCCACAACAAGGGCGTAAATGGCGATGGCTTCGGCGAAGGCGATACCCAGAATCATGTTCGTCTGGATAACAGGCTGCGCCTCCGGGTTGCGGCCCAGCGCCTCCATCGCCTTCGACACCAACATGCCGATGCCGATGGCCGGTGCAGCGCCGCCGATGCCAATGGCGATGCCCGCGCCGATGAACCTTAGCCCATCATCGGTGATCTCTAGCAGTGGAATCAATCCGAGCAGTTCCATCATTCCTCCCTTTCGCTATCCTACTTCGTTAGCCGTAGTGACTTCCCCGACGCTCGCCGGGTGGTCTTCCTCTTCGTGATCATCGCCGTGGCCGGTCACCGCCAGCGCGCCGAAGACCAGCGTCAGCATGGCGAAGACGAAAGCCTGAATGGCGCCGACGAAGAGCTCCAGCCCGTAAAACGGCAGCACCAGTAGCAATGGAATAAGAAACGTCATCATGAGCAGTAAGATCTCGCCCGCTAGCATGTTTCCGAAGAGCCGGAAGCTAAAGCTGATGAGCCTGGCAAACTCGGCGATGAGCTCCAGGATGCCGACGAAGAGATCGATCAGGCCCATCGGATCGCCCCGCCGCAGCCGCCCGAAGTTAAAGAATCTGCTCCCGTAGGCCGCCAGCCCCAGGGTGCTGATGCCCCAGTACTCGACGAAGATGGCGGAGGCGATGGCGATCGAGAGGGGCGACATGAGATCGGTGTTGACGCTGCGGAAGAACGGTGCGATCACCCCCACCGTCGCGTCCGGGTCCACGCCTTCCGCCTCCCGCGCCGCGGCGATGGCGTGCTCGCGCTGCTCCGTGAGGCAGTGCTCGTGCTCCTCGCCGTCCAGTGCGGAGCACGGCGATTCGTCGACATCGATCTCCAGCTCCGTCGGGCTGGGCATGATCAGGAAGAGACCGCTCTCCTTGAAGACCACGACATTCTCCCGGAAGTGCTCCTCCTCGGCACCAACCGGCTCCACCTTGCCGATGACGCTGAAGAACGGCAGGAGCGCAAACCAGTTCGCAATGAGCACATAGATGAAGATGGTGGCGATCACGGGGAAGAAACGTGGCGCGTGACGCTCGCCTACAGTGTTGACGACGAGATTGTAGAGCGCCTCGATCACTGCCTCCACCGCATTCTGCCAACCGGCGGGGATCAGCCGCACACGGCGGGTAGAGAGTACGGCGACTACGATGATGAAGGCTACGACGAACCAGGAGGTAAACAGGGTATTCGTGATGTCCAGGGGGCCAACGCTCCAGAGGCGCTCGCCTTTGATCTCGATCACGGGCTTCGGCCCGCGCAGGAACACGAATCCCCCCACAAGCAGGATGAGCAGCCCTGCCGCGATGCCAACGTTTCTCAGACGGGTTGACAAGATATGCCCGCTACTCCTTTGGGCGCTGATTCGTCTTGAGCGCTTCGATGAGCATGTGGTAGCCGCCGTAGAAGGCGAAGAACAATCCGAGCAGCAACCCAATCATCGTCAGGATGGGACGGCTATCGATGAGCCGGTCGAGCAACACGCCGCCGACCAAGCCACCGACGATACAGACTACAAAGTACCAGCCGATGCCGATCAGGCGTGCGGTGGGCGGGAGTTGTTGCATCGCCGTGCTCCGTCGGTTCTGACTTTGAGAATCCTATCACAGACGGTTGCCACGATCAATCGTACAAGCAATTGGCGTCGAGCGATGGCAGTCAGGCGGCCGGAGCGGGGAAAGTAAGAAGGCGCCCTAGCTAATAGGACGCCTTGTGCGATCAGGTTTAGGATGCTACGATTTTCGCTTGTCGAAATCGTCCAGGTCCAGGCCCTCGATGAAGTCCTTGAAGGCGGACATGCGCTGGATCTCCTCTTCGCCCACCTTCGTCTCTTCTCCAGGCAACTGTTGTCCCTCCAGAGGCTGGCCGTCCTTGTCCAGCAGTACGCCGGCCTTATCCAGGACGGTGTCCTCGGCGTAGATAGGCAC
>JACZTE010000206.1 GCA_022573935.1 Chloroflexota bacterium | reverse complement strand
AGCAGCGTCCTCCTCAGTCAGCTCCCGCAGCGCCGGCGTCAGCTCCAGGCCGCGCCGCAGGCCGACCAAGTCGCGCGGGGTGGCGAAGCCGGCGACGACGCGGCCGCACAGCCGCTCCAGGTCCGGCGTCTTCGCCAGCAGCTCCTGGGCGCGGCCGCGCCGCACCGCGCTCTCGGCGAAGTGCTGTAGCTGGTCGAGCCGGCCATCGATCGCCGCTCGATCGAGCAGCGGCTGGCCCAGGCGGCGGGCGAGCAGCCGTGCGCCCATCGCCGTTCTCGTCAGGTCCAGCACGCCCAGGAGCGAGTGCTCGCGCTTCGCCTGGCGGCCGCCGGCGAACAGCTCCAGGTTGCGACGGCTGGCGGCATCGAGCGCGAGGAAGCCCTCGGGCCGGTAGGACTGCAGGCGGGTGACGTGCGCCAGCAACGACTGCTGGTTCTCGCGCAGATATTGGAGGAGCGCGCCCGCGGCGACGACGGCTGCCGGCTGGCCGCCCAGCCCGAACGCCTCGCTGGAGGCGACGGCGAAGTGCTCCCGTAGCGCCGCCTCGGCCACCTCCGGCAAGAACCAGTCGTCCGCGACCGGCGTGACGGAGGCCTCCGTGCCGTTCGGCGCCGGGGCCGTCTCTGGCAGCAGCAGCTCGGCCGGGCGCAGGCGGTTCAGCTCGCCGGCGAGCGTCCCCGCCGCCACCTCGCCCGCGACGAACTCGCCGGTCGAGACGTCGGCGTAGGCGAGGCCGACCGTCGCCTCGGGATCGTCCCACGGCGAGACGCCGTCCGTCGACGGGGCCCGCGATGCGCGTCGTGGCGGCGCGAGGGCGACGAGGTAGTTGTTCGCCCGCTCGTCCAGCAGGTTCCCCTCGATGACGGTGCCCGGGGTGACCACGCGCACCACCTGCCGTTCGACCAGCCCCTTGCTCGTCGCCGGGTCGCTCATCTGCTCGCAGATCGCCACCTTGTACCCTTTGGCGATGAGGCGAGAGAGGTAGCCATCCAGAGCGTGGTAGGGGATGCCGGCCAGCGGCACCCGCTGGCCTTTGCCCATCAGCTTCGTGGTGAGCGTGATCTCCAGCTCGCGTGCGACGAGCTTGGCGTCGTCGTCGAACGTCTCGAAGAAGTCGCCCAGGCGAAAGAAGAGGATCGCGTGCGGGTAGCGCCGCTTGATGTCGAGGTATTGCTGTCGAATAGGGGTCACGGAGGGCGTCCTGCCTATGAAAGGTTCGCCCTATTGTAGCCGAACACTTCGCCGGCGCAAAGGCGCGCCGCCCGGCGCTGGCGGCGTGTGGTGAGACGAGCTAGCGGCGCAGCCCGACGGGCGGTGCCAATTTGAATGTGCCGCAGGCTTCTCCGTAGGCGAGGCTTTCTAGCCTCGCCGCCGCCGAGCCTGGAAAGGCTCGGCTACGATATGCAAGAGTCGCAATCTGACTAGCTGGAGGCTACTCGGACGCGAAGGCGTCGACGACGCGCACCGCGTCCGGCGCCAGCTCGCGGCAGGCGTCGCACTTGATGCAGCGCGCCTGGTCGATGCGCCAGCCACCGTCTTTGGTGTCGGTCGAGCCGTTCTCCTGGACGATCGCCTCGGTGGGGCAGATCGCGGCCGCCTCAGGCAAGGCAGGGCTCTCCCCCTCGATCTCGTAGCGGATCAGGTCGCGACAGACGCGCGCGGGACAACGCTTGTGGATGAGATGTTCGTCGATCTCCTCGCGGAAGTACTCGGCGCTCTTGAGCATGATCGTCGGCGCCGCCGAGCCGTGCACGCAGTTCGACCACTGGAGCAGCTCGCCCAGGATATCCATCTTCCCATAGTCCGACTCGCGCCCGTCGCCCCGGGAGATGCGGCGGAAGATCTCCACCATGCGCTGGGTGCCGCCGTGGCAGGATGTGCAGCGCCCGCACGATTCGTCCTCCAGGAACCACGAGAACATGACGTTCAGGTCGACGATGCAGGCGGAGTCGTCGATGAAGACGATGCCGCCGCCGCCCATGAGGACGCCGTGCTCGCGGAAGGCGTCCGGATCCAGGGGCAGCTTGAGGGCGATGTCCGCCGGCAGGATGCCGGTGAGGGGGCCGCCCGCCTGCACCGCCTTGAGCGTGCGGCGCTCCTGCCAGGGGCCCGGGTCGACCACGGCGTAGAGCGAGCGCAGGGGCAGGCCGAAGGCGATCTCCAGCACGCCCACCCGATCGACGTGGCCCGAGACGCTGATGATCTTCGTGCCGGGGTAGCTCTCGGTGCCAGCGGAGTTATAGAACTCCAGGCCGCGTTGCAGCAGCAGCGCGACGTCGCAGTAGGTCTCGACGTTGTTCACGTTCGTGGGCTGGGCGAAGACGCCGGAGTCGGCGGGGAAGGGCGGCCGGATGCGAGGCATTCCCCGCGCGTCGTCCATCGACGCGAGCAGGCCCGACTCCTCGCCGCAGACGTAGGAGCCGGCGCCACGCCACACCTCCACGTCGAAGGCCATGTCGCTGCCCAGGATGCGCTCGCCCAGCAGGCCGCGCTCGCGGGCCTGCTCCACGGCGCGCTCCATGCGCTCGATGGCGAGCGGGTACTCGTCGCGGAGGTAGATGTAGCCGAAGTCGGCGCCGGTAGCGTAGGCGGCGATGAGCATCCCTTCGATGATGGCCTGCGGGTCGCTCTCCATCAGGATGCGGTTGACGAATGCGCCCGGGTCGCCCTCGTCGGCGTTGCAGATCAGGTACTTGGGGGCGCGAGTCTTGCCGCGCAGGAACGTCCACTTCTGGCCGGTGGGGAAGTTGGAGCCGCTCCGGCCGCGCAGGATCGAGTCCTGCACCTCCTTGATGACCTCCTCTTGCGTCTGCTCCAGCGCCCGCGCCAGGCCCGAGTAGCCGCCGGTGGCGAGATAGTGGTCGATGTTCTCCGGATCGATGACGCCGCAGCGGGCGAGCAGCCGTCGCTCCTGCACCGCCCAGAAGTCGAACTCCGAGAGCAGCGGCAGCCCCTCGACGGCCGGGCCAGCTACTACGGCGAAGGCGAGGTCGCGACAGACGCCGTCCTGCGCCAGCGCTTCGTCCACCAGCTTCGTCACCTGCTCCGGCGTCACCTTCGCGTAGAGGAGGTGGCTGCCGTCCGGCTTGCGCACCTCGACGACCGGCTCCAGCCAGCAGAGGCCGGTCTCGCCGGTGATGCCCACGTCGACGGCGAGGCCGCGCTCCGACACCTCCCGCCGCAGCGCCTCCAGCGTATCGTCGGCGCCGCCGGGCTGGCTGCATGTGGCGATGGAGACGCGCACGAGCGGCCGGGCCGGCCGTTCGACCGCCTGCCAGACTTCGCCGGCCTTCG
>JACZTE010000205.1 GCA_022573935.1 Chloroflexota bacterium | reverse complement strand
GGAGGAGCTGCCGCGAAAGGTGCCCGGTCTCCACATCACCGGCTTCAAGGACCCCGAGCGCCGTCTGCCCAACAGCTTCTCCTGCTGCTTCGAACGGGTAGAAGGCGAGGCGGTGCTCCTCCAGCTCGACCTGAAGGGGATCAGCGCCAGCAGCGGCTCAGCCTGCACCACAGCTTCGCTGGAACCGTCTCACGTGCTGCTGGCGCTGGGCGTGCCCCACGACTTGGCGCGCGGCAGCCTGCGCATCACGTTGGGCAAGGGGAACACGATGGAGGAGATCGACCGGCTTCTCGATGTGATCCCGGACTCCGTCGAACGGCTTCGCGCGCTCGCGCCCCAAGCCACCCGCCAAACGACCCGCACCTCCTAACCCAACCAATAGCCCTTCAGACTGCGCCACAGCAGGCCGATACTAGTCGCGTGAGGCTGGTCGCGTTGACGAGCGTTCGCAATTGCCATACAATGTAATTGCAACCAGTTGCAGGTAGAAGTCACATGAGCTGCGAGACGGAAACGGTCGAGGTTCTTCGCGAGGCGGGGCATAAGCTGACCCCGCAACGGCTGATGATCCTGTCGGCGCTGCGCCACGCGGAAGGCCACTTCACCGCGAGCGAGATCTACGACCAGGTGCGCGCGGAGTACCCGTACGTGGACATCTCTACTGTCTATCGGACATTGGGCGTTCTCAAGGAGATGCGCCTCGTGTCTGAGACGGACATGGGCACCGGCGACACCACCTACGAGTGGGTGCGCGAACACCGGCGTCACCATCACCTGATCTGTCGCGACTGTGACACGGTCGCCTCGTTGGATCACCAGTATCTGGAGGACTTGGGGGCGGAGATCTTGGCCGAGTCTGGCTTCAAGCCGGACATCGACCACTTCGCCATCTTCGGTCTCTGTGCCGCCTGTCAGGAGCGTTCCCGCACGGCCTAGCCGTTCGCCGGCAGAGCTACAGCGGGAGAGGGTATTTATTCGTGGAGATCGGACTGTTAGCGCTAGGAATCGGGGGGTCGCTCGGGGTGATGGGCGGCGCGTTCGCGCTGGGCCTCCGTCACGGCATCGACTGGGACCACATTGCTGCGATCACTGACATCACCAGCACCACCACGGCCTCCGGAGATCCGAAAGAGAAGTGGCTCACGAGCGAACCCGGCGTGCTGCTCACGGACGAGAGCGATCACGTGGCGGCGGAGCTATCGCGGCAGCGGCCGGTCGCGGGTGGGTCGGCGCTCGCCGTAGCTCCGGCCCTGCACAGCGCCCCGGTCTTAGGCAGAGTCGGCTCGCTGTTAGGGAGTCAGCGACGCGCGATCTGGCTGGGCAGCCTCTACGCGATCGGCCACGGCACGATGGTGATCGCCCTTGGCCTCCTCGCGATCCTCGCCTCGGGGTTCCTGCCAGCTTGGGTTGATCCCATCATGGGGCGTGTGGTGGGGGTGACGCTGATTCTCCTTTCCGCCTACCTCTTCTACTCCCTCTATCGCTACTTCCGCAGCGGCGGTGAGTTCCGTCTGCGGAGCCGCTGGATGCTCGTCTTCGCGGGCCTGCGGAACGTCGGCAACTGGCTTTGGGCCAAGCTCTGGGGAGCTCAGGAACACGAGCATCCCCACGTTGAGAGCGACGGCCAGTACGGGCCAAAGACCGCCTATAGCATCGGCCTGATCCACGGCATCGGCGCGGAGACCGGCACGCAGGTGTTGATCATCGCGACGGCGGTGGGCGCGGGGACGACGCTGATGGGGATCACCGCGCTGCTCTTCTTCGTCGCGGGATTGCTCATCTCCAACTCGTTCGTCGTCATCGCGACTGCGACCGGGTTCGTCTCCTCCAGGCACCGCCAGTACGTCTATGTAGGAGCCGGGCTGCTCGTTGCCGTCTTCAGCCTCATCATCGGCCTGATCTTCCTGTTCGAGGCGGGTGGCGTCCTGCCCGATCTGGGTGGCTACTTCCGCTGGATTGGCGGCCCGGACGCGTAGCCAAACTCGGCTGGGTAGTAGCCGAGCATCCTAACCTTGACGCGAACGGAAGGCTATCCTATACTGCGGGCGCACATGAGGCGCGACGCCTGACGCCCGTATCGGAGACAGCTCGCGGCGGGAAGAAGGGAGAAGGGTTCCATGTCCAAGCTGGCTGAGCACATTAGAGAGCTACCCTCCTGTCGCAATCCGGCCTACCGCCCTGCCGCAACCATCGACGACGAGGAGCGGGCGGAGCTGGCGAAGAAGCTGGGCGACGCCGAAAACTACGATCTGATCCAGCTTCGAGAGATGGTTCGCACCGACCCGGACAACATCGAGTTCCGCAAGGCGATGGTGAGCGGCATCGCCAGCGCCGAGTACGCAGGCATCGACTCCTTCAGCCGCAAGGTCTGCGAGTGGCAGGACTGGGACGTGCCCTGGAGCCTGGTGATGGCGATGGCCCGCCAGACCTGGGACGAGGTGCGCCACGCGCAGCTCGCCACCGGTGTGCTCGAGTCCTACGGCGGCAAGATCGGCGAGTACCCCGATACGCTGGCCGGCAGCCCGCCTCCCGCACTGCGCGAGGGCGTGGAGCAGGCGGCCCAGGCGGTCGGTACGGGCGCTCAGCCCGGCGCTGGGCCACCAACCGGCCTGCTGAACGACCCTGTCACCAGCCTATCGATGGTGAACGTGTCGCTTGAGGGCAGTGCGCTGACGCTGTTCAAGGAGACCTCCAAGCTGGGCGAGAAGATCGGCGACGAGCTGCTCGAACGCTGCTTCGATTACAACTGGGCGGACGAGGTGACGCACACCGCCATCGGCGACTACTTCGTGAAGCTGCTCTGCGAGGACAACCCGGCGGCCGAGCGCAAGGCGCTGCTCGCTCACGCGATGTTCGAGTACGGCCGCGGCCGGCTGAACCAGGACCAGAGCGAAGAGCTCAAGGGGTTCTTCGCTGAGGAGCAACAGCGGGCGCAGGCGGCGCTGGGCGGCGGGGCCGCCCACAACCACTGACTTCGATGACGACCGTCGTCCGCATCGACCTGGGGCCTTGCATCAACTGCAGCCTCTGCCGTCTGGCCTGCCCCACCGAATGCATCCACTACTTCTCGACCGGCCAGCGCACGCACGTCGTCGACCCTTCCGGCTGCATCGGCTGCGACATCTGCGTCCGGGTCTGCCCTGTCGACTGCATCGACGAAGACCCGGACTACCTGATCGATCCGGAGCAGCTTGAGCAGGCGAAGGAGAAGGCGCGCGCCTTCGCGAAACGGCGGCACGACGTTAAGGTGGCGCGCAGGGAGCGGGCGGCTGCAGCGGCGGAAGCGGTGGCTCATGCCTG
>JACZTE010000204.1 GCA_022573935.1 Chloroflexota bacterium | reverse complement strand
ACGACGCCAAGTCGGAGCCTGACTCGGGCTCGCTGAAGCCCTGGCACCAGTAGATTTCGCCCGAGAGGATGCCCGGCAGATGCTCGCTCTTCTGCTCTTCCGTGCCGTGGACGATAGTGGTGGGCCCCACCATGCCGATCGCGATGTAGTTGGGCCGGGGCGCCCGTGCCCGGGCCATCTCCTCGTTGAAGATAAACTGCTGCATCGCCGGCAGCCCGGCTCCGCCATACTCCGTCGGCCAGGAAGGCGCCACCCAACCGCGAGTGGCCAGCTTCTTCAGCCACTCCATGTCGCGCGGGTCCTCGCCGACGCCAACGCCCAGCGTCATCTCGTCCGGCGCGCGCATGTCCGGCGGCAGCTCCTTGGCTACGAACTCCTGCACCTCGCGGCGAAACGCTGCGTCTTCGGGTGTATCGCTAAAGTCCATCTCTTTCGCCTCCTAGTTTCGCGGCAGGCCCAGCCCGCGCGTCGCGATGATATTGCGCTGGATCTCGCTCGTGCCGGCCGCAATTGTGATGGCCGCCGAGATAAGATACCAGCGCTCGAAGCGGCCCCGCAAGCGAGCGTACGGGGACTCCGGATGAAGCTGGCCGTAGAGCCCCAGCATGTGCAGGCCCGCCCTCGATAGCCGCTGGCCGTACTCGGAGTTGAACACCTTGACGATCGACGCCTCATGGTTGGGCATCAGCCCGCGCTCCTGAAGCGTCACCACCCGATACGACAGGAATTTCGAGATGTTCAGCTCGATCCACAACTCCGCCAGCTTATTGCGCACCAGGGGCAGGTCCTGGAGCCGGCCGCCGTTGACCTTCGTCTCCCTGGCGAAGGCGGTCAACTCCTCCAACGACCGACGGCTACCGGACGAACCCGCCACCGACGACCGCTCCATATCGAGCGTAGTCGTCGCCATGTACCAGCCCCGATTCAGCTCGCCGAGCAGACCGGAGCGGGGGACGCGCACGTTGTCGAAGAAGACCTCGTTAAAGCCGGCCTGGTTCCCCATGTTGATCAGCGGCCGCACGGTGATCCCCGGCGACTTCATATCGAGCAGGAAGTAGCTGATGCCCTTGTGCTTGGGCGCGTCCGGGTCCGTGCGAGCGAGGAGGAAGATCCAATCGGAGTAATGCGCCTGGCTGGTCCAGATCTTCTGCCCGCTGATGATGAAGTCGTCGCCGTCCGCCACCGCCCGCGTCTGAAGCGACGCCAGGTCCGAACCGGCCTCCGGCTCGCTGTAGCCCTGGCACCAGAACACCTCGCCGCTGGTGATGCCCGGCAGATGCTGGCGCTTCTGCTCCTCAGTCCCGTACATCATAATCGTGGGGCCCAGATAGCCGACGGCCGAAAGGTTGCTCGACGGCGCGCCGCGGTACGACATCTCCTCGTTGAAGACCACCTGCTCCCACAGGCCCAGGCCCAGGCCGCCGTACTCCTCCGGCCAGACCGGAGCGATCCAGCGCTTGGGCGCCAGCTGCTTAAGGAACGTCCGAGCGAACTCGAATTCGTTCTCGCCGTTCCAGCCGGGCCCTCCGTCAGGCAAGCGCTCCCGCAGGAAGGTTCGTATCTCCTGCCGGAAGGCCTCCTGCTTAGGGGTAAAGGTGAAATCCATTACCAGCTACTAGTCCCGCGGTAGCCCCAGCCCGCGCTGCGCGACGATGTTGCGCTGCACCTCGCTCGTGCCGCCCTCGATCGTGTAGGCGACCGAGCGCAGGTAGGTGTAGCTCTGACGTCCGCCGTTCGGCGCCCAGTCGGAGCCCTTGACCAGCTGTCCGTAGAGGCCCAGCATGTGCTGGCCGGTCTGAGCGATGCGCTGGTTCAACTCCGTGCTGTAGAGCTTCAGCAGCGATGCCTCGTAGTTCGGGATCAGGCCTCGCGTCTGGAGGCTGGCCACCCGATAGGAGAGCATCCGCGCCACCTCCACCTCCACCATGCGGTCCGTCAGCTCATAGCGCAGCATCTTGTTGATCTTCAGGGCGCTGGTGTGGTCCGCGGTGTTATCGCGCGCGAAGTCCACCAGCGTCTCCACCGACTGCTTCATGCCGATCGCCGAGCCGATCGCCGAGCGCTCGAAGTCGAGCGTCGTAACGGCGGTGTACCAGCCCCGGTCCTGCTCGCCGATGATGTTCTCTTTCGGTATGCGCACGTTATCGAAGAACACCTCGTTGAACTCGTGGGTGCCGGCCATGTTCATCAGCGGCTGCACCGTGACGCCCGGCGACTTCATATCCAAGATGAAGTAGGTAATCCCCTTGTGCTTGGGCGCGTCCGGGTCGGTGCGGGCGAGCAGGATCATCCACTTGGCCATATGCGCCAGCGTGGTCCAGATCTTCTGGCCGTTGAGGATATAGTCGTCGCCGTCGCGCACGGCCTTCGTCTGGAGCGAGGCCAGGTCCGAACCGGCCTCCGGCTCGCTGTAGCCCTGGCACCAAACGTCCTCGCCGGCGAGCATGCCGGGCAGGTATTTCTTCTTCTGCTCGTCTGTGCCGTGGACGATGATCGTCGGGCCCGCCATCCCCAACCCGATGATCAGGTGCAGCGGACGCGGCGCTCGATGGAGCGCCATCTCCTCGTTGAAGATGAACTGCTGCATCACCGTCATGTCCGCTCCGCCATACTCCTTCGGCCAGGCGGGGGCGATCCAGCCCTTGTCCGCAAGCTGCTTGAACCAGATCTTGTTCCGGTCCCAGTTGGCGACGAGCGCCTCCTCGCGGCCCATGCTGCGGTCTGACTGCGGCGCCTCCGCTCCGATGTAGGCCTGCACCTCCTTGCGGAATACCGCTTCCTCAGGAGAGTCGCGAAAGTCCATAGTTACCTCCCTTGCCTGTTCCTCGTTCCCTGTTCCTCGTTCCCTGTTCTCTATTCCTCGTCGCAGGCTCAAGCCTGCGCTACTGTGGCGGTCAGCCGCCGTTCTGGGTCGCAGGCTGAAGCCTGCGCTACGGAGGCGGTCAGTCCCGCGGCAGGCCGAGCCCGCGCGTGGCGATGATGCTTCGCTGCACCTCGCTCGTGCCGCCAGCGATGGTCGACGCGAGCGTCTGGACGTACGACGAGCCGTAGCGCCCCTTCGCCGCCGCCCACTCGCTCCCCGGCATTAGCTGTCCGTACAGCCCGGTCACCTTGATCGCGGTGCGCGAGATGCGCTGGTTCAGCTCCGAGGCGTAGAGCTTGGTCATCGAGGCCTCATGGTTCGGTACCAGCCCCTTGTTCTGCATCGTCACCACTCGGTAGGAGAGCAACCTCGCGACGTTCGCCTCCACCAGCCGGTCCGCCAACTCATAACGCAGCGTCGCCTGGCCTTCGAGGTTCGATTGCCGGTCCTTCGTGTGCTCCTTGGCGAACTTGATCAG
>JACZTE010000203.1 GCA_022573935.1 Chloroflexota bacterium | reverse complement strand
CCTTCGTCAGCATCTTGTCGAGCAGCTCGCTGGCGAACGACTGGATGTGCGGCTCCAGCGGAGTCATCGCATCCTGCGAGAAGATCGGGTTGAGGATCTTTCGGTACTCGGTATGCTCCGGCGGATCGACCGCTTGCGGGATGAAGTCGAAGCCCATCTTGCTCGAGAACAGCTCGGGCTGCCGGAAGACATAGTTCACGTCCTCGTCGCGGGAGAGGAACCAGCCTAGTTTGGATTCTCCCTCAAGGATGCCCGAGCCGGGCATCTCGGTGCGGGCGATGGGCAGGTACTCGCGTAGCAGGCGGTAGATCTCAAACTCTCGCTCAGGAAAGTCAGCGGAGTTGAGGTCCAGCTCTCGCGCAAGGGAGATCGCCTGGTAGATACCTTCCTCTTTCCCCGGGTCGATGTCGTCCACCATGCTCCTCCTTCTTCGCGGCTAGCACGCAAGCACCTCTTTATGTACAAGGTGAACGGTGCGCTGTCAATCTTCGGCAGGCCGATAGCGTGGCCACTGCAGCCGCGCTATAATGGCGCGGCGTTTCTGTAAGGCAATACCGCAACTACGTTCGCGGATGGGGGAGACCATGGATTTTAGGTTCAGTGAGGCGGAAGAGCGGCTGCGCAGCGAGGTGAGGCAGTTCCTCCAGGAGCATATGCCGGAGCTGGACCCGATCGACCGCGTGGGCAGCATCGGTGGCCTCGTCGTGTCGGAGAACGCCTTCGAGAAAGCGATGGTGTTCAACAAGAAGCTCGCCGAACGCGGCTGGATCGCGCCTGGCTGGCCGAAGGAGTACGGCGGCCTTGACGCATCGATCTACGAGCAGATGGTCTTCAACGAGGAGTTCGGCTACGTAGGGCCGCCCGATACGGGCACCCGCGTGCTCGGCGTGGGCCTGCTCGGCCCGACGCTGATCGTGCACGGCACGGATGAACAAAAGCGCGAGCACCTGTCGGGTATCACCAGCGCCGAGGTGATCTGGTGCCAGGGCTTCTCCGAGCCCGGCGCCGGCTCCGACCTCGCCAGCCTCCAGACCCGCGCTGTGCGCGACGGGGACGACTACATCATCAGCGGACAGAAGAGCTGGACCTCGGAGGCGCACCACGCCGATTGGATGTTCCTCCTGGCCCGCACCGATCCGGATGTGCCCAAGCACAAGGGGATCAGCTTCTTCCTCCTGGACATGAAGACGCCGGGCATCACCGTGCAGCCGATGATCCACATGGCCAACCGGCACCACTTCAACGATGTCTTCTTCGATAACGTGCGGGTGCCGAAGGAGGCCCTGGTGGGCGAGGAGAACCGCGGCTGGTACGTGGGGATGACGCTGCTCGATTTCGAGCGCAGCGGCATCATCGGCTTCGCCTCCCAACGGCGCACGTTGGAGACGATGCTGGATCACCTGCGCAGCAGCCCGCAGCGCGTGCGCGATAAGTATCGGCTGGGCCTGGCAGAGCTGATGATCGACAACCACGTGGGCCGCTGCCTCAGCTATCGCATCGGCGACATGCAGGCGAAGGGCCAGACCCCTTCGCACGAGGGATCGGCGATGAAGGTCTTCCAGTCGGACCTGCTGCAGCGCATGGCCAACTTCGGCGTGAAGATGCTGGGGCTGGCCGGCCAGCTTTTGCCCGAGGAGCCGAAAGCGCCATACGACGGCGAGATGCCGGAGAGCTACATGACCGCCGTGCCCGCGACGATCTACGCGGGCAGTAACGAGATCCAGCGCAATATCATCGCGACGCGAGGGCTGGGCCTGCCACGTGGCTAGAACGCCCCGCGACAAGGTCGCCATCGTCGGCGTCGCCGAGTCGGACTTCGGGACGGTACCCGACAAGACCGTCCACGAGCTGCACGCCCAGGCCGCCGTTCGCGCGGTGGAGGACGCGGGCATCGACCGCGAGGAGATCGACGGCCTCTTCTCCTGCGGCGGCGCGGACGGGCTGCACGTCTTGCAGCTCTCCGAGTACCTGGGCATCCACCCTCGCTTCCTCGACTCCACCCAGGTGGGCGGCTCGTCGTGGGAGACGTTCATCGAGCACGCTGTCCTCGCGCTGGAGGCGGGCCGCTGCTCCACCGCGCTGCTGGTGTACGGCAGCACGGCCAAGTCCGACGTTGCGCGCCGCCTCCGCTCCGCCGATGCCGCCTTTAGCCCGCGCGGCCCGAACCAGTACGAGGCGCCCTTCGGCCCAACGCTGATCAGCAAGTACGCGATGGTCGCGCGGCGGCATATGTACCAGTACGGGACGACATCGGAGCAGCTTGCCGCCATCGCCGTGGCGACGCGAAAGAACGCTACCCGCAACCCGCTCGCCGTCATGCAGAAGCCGATCACCGTCGAGGACGTGCTCGGCTCGCGCCTGATCGCGGACCCGCTGCACCTGCTCGACTGCTGCCTGCGCACGGACGGCGGCGGCGCGGTGCTGCTGACGACGGCCGAGCGGGCGCGGTCGCTGCGGAAGCCGCCGGTCTGGGTGATCGGCATGGGCAGCGCCGAGTCGCACCTGAGCATGAGCCAGATGGAGGACATGACCGTATCTCCCGCTGTGCGCTCCGGCGCGGCCGCCTTCGCCGAGGCAGGCATCACGCCGGCGGATGTGGACGTGCTACAGCTATACGACGCGTTCACGATCATGGTGCTGCTGACGCTGGAGGCGCTCGGCTTCTGTAAGCCGGGCGAAGGCGGCCCCTTCGTCGAGGACGGGAAGCTGGCCTACGACGGCGCGCTGCCGACGAACACCGACGGTGGCGGCCTCTCCAGCAACCACCCCGGCATGCGCGGCATCTTCCTCCTGATCGAGGCGACGCGCCAGCTACGCGGCGAGTCGACGGCGCAGGTGCCAGACCCGCGCATCGCCGTCTGCAACGCGACAGGCGGCTTCATGTCGCACTGCGGCACGATCGTGCTGGCCAAGGAGTAGCGAGCTGATGGACGAGACCTGGTACCTGCCAGTCGTCGACTCCGAGTCGGAGCCGTTCTGGAAGGCCGCCCGCGAAGGCCGCTTCCTGATCATGCACTGCCGGGCCTGCGACCGGCCGTACTTCTATCCGCGGCGCTACTGCCCGCGCTGCTGGTCGGACGACACTGAGTGGCGCGAGTCGAGCGGCCGCGGCACCGTCTACAGCTACTCGGTCGTTCACCAGAACCCAGCGCCGCCGTTCCGCGACTGGGCGCCGTACGCCGTCGTCCTGGTCGACCTGGAGGAGGGCGTTCGCGTCATGGGCAACTGGGACCGCGCGCTCGACCTCGACGCGCTTGCCGTCGGCCTGCCCGTCCAGGTGACCTTCGAGAAGATCACCGACGAGATCGCGCTGCCGCGCTTCCGCCCGATCGAAGGCTAGGCGCGGCCT
>JACZTE010000202.1 GCA_022573935.1 Chloroflexota bacterium | reverse complement strand
ACCTCGGGCGCGGGGCTGGCGCTGGCCGGGTACATCATCTTCCGCGCGGGCCAGACCGAGCCGCGCAAAGTGCGGCTCGTGCCCGTTCGCGGAGGCGGCAAGCCGACGGCGACGGCGACGGCTCCCGCAGGCGCGGAAGGCGGTAGCTCGGCGTGATAGGCGTTACCTCTCCAGGAAAATGGTCGCAGCAAGTCAACCACCTATCTGTAGTCGATCTGTGGCCAAAACAACAGGAAAATATCTGTGCCAATCGGTGTCAATCTGTGGCCAATACAACAGAACCAAACTCGCCGGGGCGAGTAAGGAGAGCTGAACGATGATCGGGATACTCAAAGCCATGTACATCACCCTCGCGATGACGCTGCGCAAGCCGGTGACGATCCAGTACCCGACGAAGCACCGTGAGGTACCCCAACGCGACCGCGCCTTCCCGATCCTGCTCTGGGACAAGGACGTCGACGAGCCGTTCTGCACCGGCTGCCACGCCTGCGAACGCGCCTGCCCCGTCGAATGCATGACCGTGACGATGAAGGACAACCCGCTCCACGCGGATGAGAAGAGCAAGCGGCGCAAGATCATCGACGAGTTCTGGATCGACTACGGGCGCTGCATGCGCTGCAACATCTGCGTGGAGGTGTGCAACTTCGAGGCGATCGCGATGAACAACACCTGGGCGGGACACGAGCTCTCGAAGTTCGACCGCAACGATCTGGTGCTGGACCTGGACCAGCTTCTGTCTCAACACAAGCAAGAGAAGATCGATACGTGGGTGGCCGAATGAAGGCCACCCGCAGTTGTTCGTAATTGGGCGATACTTTAGATTACGCGATGAGAGCCATGACGGCGGTATGACAGTAGCGCAAGGCGTCTTCTATCTCATCGCCGCGATTGCGGTGACGGGCGGCCTGGGGGTGGTGCTCATGCGGAGCGCCGTCTACGCCGCCCTCTTCCTGATCCTGGCGATGCTGGCAGTAGCCGGACTCTACATCCTGCTGGCGTCGGAGTTCTTGGCGCTGGTGCAGGTGCTCATCTACGGCGGCGCCGTCACCGTGCTGCTCATCTTCGCTCTGATGCTCACCCGCGCCAGCGACCTGCCCGAGACGATGGTGGGCTCCCAGTGGCCCATCGCCGCCCTCGCCTCGTCGCTGCTGGGGGGACTGCTCATCGCCGCCGTCGCCACGAGCAATTGGCCCGGCGATGTGGGGGAGACGACGCTCGTCCCCTTCGAGGTGCTGGGCGACGCGCTCTTCCGCCGCTGGGCGGTACCGTTCGAGATCGCTTCGCTCGTGCTGCTCGTTGCGCTCGTGGGCGCGATCGTGCTGTCGCACCAGGATGAGGGAGAGTAGGGTTGGAGGCTGTCACCCAGCAGATCCCGCTCGAGCACTTCCTCGTCCTCAGCGCTATCCTCTTCTCTCTGGGCGTCTACGGCGTCCTCACCCGGCGCAACGCCGTGCTCATTCTCATGTCCATAGAGCTGATGCTAAACGCGGCCAGCGTGAATATGGTGGCCTTCGCCGCGTATACCTCGCCTGAGCAGTTCATCGGCATCATCTTCGCCATCTTCATCATCACCATCGCCGCGGCGGAGGCGGGGTTGGCGCTGGCCATCATCCTGCGCATCTTCCGCTACCGGAAGACCGCCAACGTGGACGAGATAGACGAGCTGAAGTGGTGAGCAGCGAGCGTTCGTCCGTAGGGACAGACCTTCGGGTCTGTCCGGCCTGGGAATGCAGTACACAGTCTAATCTTATGTCGAGTATCAGTCAGGCGGCTAACTAATGGGCATGTCGGACGCCTGGCTGCTGCCCCTCTTCCCCGCAGGGGCGTTCGTGGTCCTGATGCTCTTCGGACCGTATCTCCCCCGCAAGGGTGATTGGCTGGCGATCGCCGCCATCTTCACCACCTTCGCGCTCACCTTCCCCATCATCGCCGACCTGACCAGCGCCATCGCCGAACACGGGCCTGAGTTCGGCGGCGTCACGAACAGCATCGAATGGATGAGCGTCCCCGGCTACCTCACGCTCAACTTTGGCGTCCACGTCGACGCCATCACCGTCGTGATGCTCGTGGTGGTGAGCTTCGTCGCCCTCATGGTGCAGGTGTACTCGCTGGGCTACATGAAGGGCGACTCGCGCTACGGCTGGTACTACGCCGTGATATCGCTCTTCGTCGCCTCCATGCTGGCGCTGGTGCTGGCCGATAACTTCCTCCTCCTCTACTTCGCCTGGGAGCTGGTGGGGCTCTGCTCGTACCTGCTCATCGGCCACTACAGCCACCTACGCTCCGCGGCCGAGGCGGCGAAGAAGGCGTTCATCACCACGCGACTGGGCGATGTGGGGCTGCTTATCGCCATCATCCTGCTCTGGCGCGACGCCGGCACCTTCAGCATCCAGGGCGTGATCGAAGCGGCCGAGGCCGGGCAGATCCGCACCGAAGTGCTGACGGCATCGGTCGTCCTGATCTTCCTGGGCGCGATGGGTAAGTCGGCCCAGTTCCCGTTCCACGTCTGGCTGCCCGACGCTATGGAGGGCCCCACGCCCGTCAGCGCGCTGATCCACGCCGCGACGATGGTGGTGGCCGGCGTCTACCTGGTCACCCGCACCCTGCCTCTCTTCGAGCTGGTGGCGGGCGGGCAGGAGCTGATACTGGCCGTCGGCCTGATAACGACGTTCCTCTCGGCGTCGATGGGCCTGGTGATGACCGATATCAAGCGCGTCATCGCCTACTCCACGCTCAACAGCCTGGGGCTGATGTTCGTAGCGCTGGGCCTGGGCTCGCCTGCCGCCGCGATGCTGTATCTGTTTGCTCACGCCTTTTTCAAGGCGCTCCTCTTCCTGGGCGCCGGATCCGTCATCCACGCCACCGAGCGACAGGACGTCTCGCAGCTCGGAGGGCTCTGGTCGAAGATGCCGCTTACGGGCGCCACATTCGCCATCGGCGCGCTGGCGATGGCCGGCCTGCCCTTCCTAGCCGGCTTCTGGGCGAAGGACGAGATCCTCGTCGTCGCCACAGAGAACCGTGCGGTCTTCGCGCTCCTGTTGCTGACCCTGCCGGTGACGGCGATGTACATGGCGCGGCTCTTCATCCTCACCTTTCTGGGCGAGGCGAAGGAGCCGGAAGCCATCGAGCACGCCCACGACGGGCCGCCCTCGATGTCGATACCGCTCGTACTGCTGGCCGTGCTGTCGCTGGTGGCCGGCTTCATCGTCTTCGACCAGGTGGGCCGCGCGATGGGCTTCCCCGGCGGCATCGGCGAGATCATCTTCTTGCACGAGCCGGAGGTCTTCCGCTTCGACGCCGCCGTCGCCATCGGCTCGACGCTGCTCGTGGCGACGGGCCTCGGCGTCGGCTGGC
>JACZTE010000201.1 GCA_022573935.1 Chloroflexota bacterium | reverse complement strand
CCGCGTGCACCGCGAAGCCACCTGTGTAGCCAAACAGATTCAGGACGGACTTGCCACGGGCGCGCCTTGCCACTCGTACCCGGTTCTCGCGCTGGTCGATGAAGAGGCCGCCCTTTTGTCCGTGCGCCAGATCCACTACGAACCGGACGGCGTTCTCCATGACCTCTCGTTCGTCCTCCTTGGCATCCATCTTGCGCGAGGATCGATCCAGCACCGCCCGGATCGGCAAACGCGGCCGGGCTGCCAAACGTAGCCGCGGCTCAAACGGATCGTAGAATGCGCGCGCACCGTCACCGTCGAAACGAACGACGGCGGTGTCGGCATAGAAGTCGACGTGTACCCCAGGTAGGAGATCACCTTCACCGTGCAGCCAGCGAAATACGTTGGTCTTCGAAAGATCGAGCCGCTCCAACCGGCGATCCAGCGCCGCCCGCAGCCGTTCCGCTAGCAGCGAGTTCGTGTCCGCGAATCGGTGGCCGGGGCCACCCGATTCCAACACGCGCACGGCGATCGGTGATCGCCCGTCCCAGAAGCCCCGGGCGATGGGTCTTCCATCGCGCGTGTGGACTTCGACGATGGCGCCATCGTCCGGGATGGCGCGCACATGCAGCGCATCTCTGTAGATCCAGGGGTGGCCCTGGAGAATGGTGCGCGAAAGGTTCTTCTTGAGAACCACAACGCTCGGCTGATCGCGGGTCATGCTGTAGGCACTGCCCTAGCTTTGCCGCAACGTACTGCAAACTGGTTCGGCGCCTGCCATCGGTGCTCCTCCATCTCTCCTTCGGGGCCGATGACTGAATTCTGAGGCCCTAGCCAGCCACGCCCTCTCCCAACACGTCCTCGCCTGCCGCCAGTGCTCGCCACGCCGCGTACCCCAGCTCCCCAATCAACACGTTTCCTTCCGACTCTCGACCTGTGCCGCCGGCCGCCGTTCCGCCCTCGCAGAACACCGACATCGCGAACGAGCCGCGTGAGCCCGAGAAGACCGCGCCGCTGGTGCGCACGCCGTTGAGGAATGCGCCGCCCTTCTCCGCCACCCAGTTCGACTCGTAGTGCGGCAGCATGTTCAGCTCGTTCCACGGCAGCAGCCGCGTCAGCTCGTGTCGATAGTCCTGGCGGCGCATGATGCGCAGCATGTCCTCCGAAGCCTCAGCCGACACAGCCTCGTGCCGCGCGATCAGCTCGAGAAGCCGGGTCATCTCGCCTGCGGTGCTCACGGACATCTTCCGCGCGTCCAGCCCGGCCGAAGCGTCGCCCAGCCGGCAGAACAGCGTCGTCTGCTCCAGGCCGAGCCGCCGTTGCTGTTCATTGACGTAGTCCACGCCCATCAAGTCGATGACAATGTTCGTCGCCGCGTTGTCGGAGATGATGATCATCAGCACTGCCGCGTCTCGCACGGACATCTCCACGCCATAGGACAGCCGCGACAGCACGCCCGAGCCGAGGACGCGGTGCTCCGGTTGGTACGACAACCGGTCGTCCAGCCGCACGCGCCGTTCTTCCACCGCCTGGTAGAGCGCCACAAGAATCGGCACCTTGATCAGCGATGCCGTCGGCATCACCTCGTCCTCATCGACGCCGACGTGCTGGTCAGCCCCCAGGTCCGTGAGCGCGCACGTCCACTTCCCGGAGTACGACGCGCCGATCTGGCGGAGTTCAGCTTCGAGCGAGGAAGGAGTCATGGCGAGGCCTATGGTAACAACACGATGCCGTCAGTGACAAAGCAGGCCATTCGACGCATGGACTTGCCGAACAAGGGTGACACTATGTGGGGATAGTGTCTGCTCGCTCATTGGACAGGCATTGGTATTGAAGTCTGAGCCGTGCTCATTCCTCCGTCTACAGGTATCACAGCGCCGGTCACAAACGTCGCGGCAGGCGAGGCGAGGTAGATCGCGATGCCGGCCATGTCTTCGGGACGGCCAATGCGTTTCATGGGAGCGCTCGCCTCGATTTCGGCCCGGAAGTTCTCCAGCGTCCATTTCATCATCTGCGATTCGAACGGGCCTGGCGCGATGGCGTTCACGGTGATGTGGCGCGGTGCCAGCGTGATCGCGAGGACGCGGGTCAGGTGGTGGATAGCGGCCTTGCTTGGCGCGTACGCGTAGTTTTCCACGTTTGGGACGATCAGGCCATCGATTGAACCGATGTTGATGATGCGAGCTGGGTCCTCGACCGATGCGGCCGCTACGAGGAGCGGCGTAATGTCCCTTGTGAGCATGAACGGTGCCTTAAGGTTGATGTTCATGACCTTGTCCCAGCCATCCTCTGGGTACTCGTCGAACGGCGCGCCCCAACTCGCACCGGCATTGTTCACTAAGACATCGAGCTTGCCTTCGTCCTCTGTGAGCTTTTCGATGAGCTGCTTTCGCCCTTCGTTCGTAGCGAGGTCTGCGGGGATCGAGACACAAACGCCTATCTTGGACAGCTCAGCAGCAGCTTTGTCGCAGGCTTCCGCCTTCCGTGCGGTGATATACACCTTGGCCCCATTCGCGACGAAACCTGAGGCGATCATATAGCCGATGCCGCGCGATCCTCCGGTGACCACGGCCACTTTGCCATCTAGCGAGAAGAGATCCTGTCGATGTAGCGATGCGATTGTCAATGCGTTCTCCTTATCCGTGCTTCATCCCCTACGAGAGATGTTCGCTGCCTTCAGCTTGGTCCTGCGCTTTCGCAATTCTCATGGCTTCATGACGGACAGATTATTCATGGTGTGATTCTAGCAGAGGCTCGGCTGGAGCACGTAGGCGCTCTGCTCAGAAAGCAGATGGCCACGCATCAAGGCGAGGGAGAGGCCGCTGGCAGTGCGGCTACTACTATTGGATGTTGCGGTTGGAGCGGGAGACGGGGCTCGCCTGGGCGGGCGAGGCTGTCTAGCCGCGACCCGCCTTCGCCCTGAGTCCTATCGATCGCTCCGATAGTCGGCGAGCAGCCCGGGGAACCGTTCCGCGATGTACTCCGGCGCGAGCGCTGAGTCGTCTCCATCGAGACCGAGCGCCCAGCGCACGTGGGCGATCTGGAGGTGACGTATAAGCGGCCGCACGACGTTCGGGTCGACGTACTCGTCCGTGCAGCCGTTGTTGCCCGCCTCCAGCAGCTCGGCAGGGAATCCGGTCGCCTCTGAGAGAGCCTCCGTGTCCAGGCCGCCCAGCCCCCTGATCTGGGCACAAGCGTCGGTGAACGTGTTGTGGCCGCCGTCCAGAATGACGGCGAGGCGCCTCGGCCCGGTGAGCTGACCGTAGAGCATCTCGATGCTTGGCAGATCGACCAAGACGTCCCGGTCGGAGGCGATGAGCAGCAGCGGCGCGTTGATTGAGTCCAGAACTTCCGGCCCGGCCGGCGCCCGCGCGATGACGGCGCTCACGCGTGTGCTC
>JACZTE010000200.1 GCA_022573935.1 Chloroflexota bacterium | reverse complement strand
TCGTCGTACCACTTCCAGCCTGACGATGACGCCACGTATCTTTGCCCGCGACGTCGATCTCGAAGTCGTGGGCATCGTGCTTGATTGTGGCCACCCGACGGCCGCGGGCTATCAGCTCCGGCAGCAAACGCTCGATGAGCGATGTCTTGCCGGCGTTCTTGCTTCCTACGATGCAGATGGCTGCGGTCATGATCGTGCCTCCAGGGGGATCGTGGCGGTTCGTTCCAGCGTCTGGCGAAGCGAGTCGAGTTCGGCCCGGGCGACGGCGCTCGTCAGCCAGACCAACGCAACGTAGAACGTCGGCGGCTCCAGCTTTTGCAGTCTTTCCTCCAGCGCCGGCAGCCACGATACGAGCTGTCGTTCCAGGAAGTCCGCCTGCGCACGGCGGCAGGGAGCCGCGTCCTCGCTCTGCCGCAGCGCCACCAGCTCCTTGAACGTAAGGAAGTGCATGAACTCAAGCTCGGTCGTGACGTGGTCCGGCAGCTCGCCGGCGCCCTGCTCGATGGAGAGGCCGAAGAAGTGATAGAAGCGGGTGAGCTCCTCCATCACCGCCTTGCGGCCGCCCTGATACAGCCCGCTGAAGAGGGGGCACGGCGGCATGCCCGTGCCAAGCTCGAACAGCCGCAGGTATTCGGCCTGAAAGTCAGTGTACGTGCCGGAGGCTACGAGGCCATCGTAGGCGGGCTCCAGATCGTAGGGGAGAGCGTCACAGATCCCCTGCACGTCATCTCGATAGCGGCCCGCCTTTAGGGCGGCAAAGCAAGCGTCATCTGGGTAGACGAAACCATCGGCTAGCAGCCGGTAGAGGCTGCTGCGGGCTGCGGTCGTCTCTTCCGCTGGCGTCGTCAGAGCATCGATCTGCATCACGATCGTACCTGTGACCGATCCAGCTCGCCCGGGTCTTCGACGAAGGGCGTGAACATGTCCTGCCAGCGATAGGCGATGAGTATATCCATCAGCTCTGATCGCTCGCCGCTGCGCGTCTTCTCCATCTCTTGTTTGAGTACGGCCAGTGCCCTATCAACCTCGGGGCCGAAGAGCGAACGGAGGTACTCCATGGGGATGCGCGGGTTCTCCTCGTCGATATCGCCGTTCTCGTCGAAACGAGGCGGAGCGAGCGGGGGCACGTAGTAGACGTTGGGTTGTGTGCCAAACTCGGGATGGAGGGGTATCGCCACCTTCCATGTCTCGACCAGCTTGTAGACGTCGCTCTCTTCATCGTCCAGGTAGCCGAAGTGGCGGACCCGCCCCGGGCACTGGCGGACGCAAGCGGGCGCCACGCCCTGCTCCAGCCGGGCAAAGCACATCACGCACTTCTGCGAGATGTACTGCTTAGGGTTGAAGTAGATCCGCTTGTAGGGACAGGCCTCCATGCAGAAGCGGTAGCCGGCGCACCGTTCCTCGTCGATGAGGACGATCCCGTCCTCCTGGCGCTTGAAGATCGCCTGGCGAGGACAGGCCTCCAGGCAGGCGGGATTGGTGCAGTGCATGCAGATGGTGGGTAGGTAGAAGTAGTAGCTGTTGGGGTATTCCCCGGCGCCTTGGTCCTCGTCCCAATTCGGCCCCCAGTCCGGCGCCTCGTCCGCGCTATCGCCGTTGCTGCCAGGCCGGCGGGGGTGGAGGTAGGCGGACTGGCCTTTCCCTCCGTAGAAAACCTCGTCGTAGTTGAACTCCCACGCCTCACCGAAGTCACGCGCGCTCGGCAAGATGCCGGCTTGCGCTTTGCCCTGCGCGTCGAACCCGCCGCCGGACTGGTCGCGGTCGCGCGGCGTGCCCCGGCCCGGCATGGTGTTGACGATGTTCCACCACATGTACTCCATGCCGGGCTGGTCGGTCCAGAGCGTCTTGCACGCGATGGTGCACGTCTGGCAGCCGAGACACTTGTTGAGGTCAAAGACGAAGGCCAATTGCCGCTCGATCTGCTGCTCAGGCATGAGAGCCCCGCTTTCTGCTACGCCTCGATCTCCAGCTCCTGCCAGGCCGGCGAGAAGGCCTTGATGCCAGCTCGCTCTTGGTTGGAGCCCTGCCAGATGGCGAACGCGACCTTGGATGTGGCGCCCGGTTCCAATCTCACCGTTCCGGCCGGCGAGTCTTTTCCGTCCAAAGAGCGCGAGATGACCACCTGCCAGCGCCCACGCTGGTGCTTGGCCTTCGAGAGGAGGGCAGGATCTTCTCGACGTTCGGTCGTGCCCATCCCTTCCGCCACCACGTTCTTCGGTTGCTCCCAGTCAGCGCGCCAGAGCCAGGCGTTGACGGGCTTGCCTTCGGCTCCCATGCCGATGAGGGGCGCATCTGGCACCACGGGGAATAGCACGGCCGCGGCATCGACAAACTGATCGATGTCCGCGATCTGCTTGTCTACAGTGGCGTCGTCCCACACAAGGCGGAAGAAGATCTCCTGACCATTGTGAAAGGCGCTCACTCTCATGCTGGTCACCACGCCATAGGGGCGGTCTTCCCAGGAGACACGCACATACTCCGCGGGCTGCATCGCCAGCGGTATTGGCGAAAGTACCGTCTTGCTCCCCCGGGTCCGGCGCCACGCCTCATTGGCTGGATCCAACAGGTCCTCACGGTTCACTTTGACGCGTTTTACGAGCATGGCTCTGCTCCTTTCCTCAGTCTGCCTTCTCTAGCTCCACCGTCATCGCCCGTGAGATGTGGCTGGGCTGGGCCAGGGCGAAGCGGTACTGGAGCTGGACATAATCGCCCACCAGGTGAAGCGGCTTCAACGGCGAAGCGTTGACCGCTTGCTGGCCTATCCAGTCTTCGAACTGGTACGGCTCCCAGGCGTGGTACATCACCACCTGCCCAGGCTGAATGCTAGCCGCCAGCTTGACGCGAACCTTGAACCCGCCCACATCATTCCGGACACGGGCCAGATCATGATCTTTGAGACCGCGCGCTTCGGCGTCCTGCGGGCTGACGTACATCACCGGCTCACCGCGCTGAAGACGGAGGAGCGTGCGGTTGGCGCGCCAGATGGAGTGGATGCTCCAACGGGTGTGCCCGCCGGTCATCCGCAGCGGGTAGTTGCCACCGGCAGGGGGCGGCTCCTTGTGCAGCGGCAACTCCTCGCCTGCCTCTAGGAACCACGGGTGGTCGATGTAGAACTGCTGGCGGCCGGTGAGCGTGGGCCACGACTCCTTCCCCTCGACGAACCAGGCGAAGGGGTAGACCGTCTCGTCTTCATGCACGTCGCTGGTGATCGCCGTGATGGGCCCGTAGCCGCCGGCGTCCTTCACGCGCACCGCGCCCACACGTGCCGCCTCCTCCCACGAGACGTCTCCCACCGGTGGCGATAGCTCGAAGGCGACGCCAAGCGCCTTTTCGGCGTCTCCTTCGCCAAATTCGCCGTCGTAGCTCCAGAGTCGAGCGATC
>JACZTE010000199.1 GCA_022573935.1 Chloroflexota bacterium | reverse complement strand
ACCTATGCACACTGTCCGGCCCGATGCCCTCCGGGCCGTTTCAGCGGGGAGAGATGAGCATGGAGTTTAAGGAAGTCATCGGGCGGAGGCGCTCCATCCGCTTCTTCGAGCCGGAGAAGCCGGTGGAGCGCGAGAAGATCCAGACGATCCTGGAGGCGGCGCGGCTCGCGTCCTGCGCCGTCAACGCCCACTGGGCGAAGGCGATCGTCATCGAGCGGGACAAGCTGTCGGACGAGCAGCTGGAGCGGATGAAGACGCCGGTGGCCGCCCTCAACATCGAACTGGCGCCCGTCCACATCTACTGGTACGCCGACCTGGGTGTCGTCAACCGGGTGAAAGGCGCTCGCCTGAAGGAGCTGGTCGACGTGGGCGCGCTCGCGCCTACGCACGGCTGGAGCCACAAGTTCGTCGACGAGTTCGTCTACCCGCAGATCCTAAAGCCGATGACCGAGAGCCCCGCCTACGCCGTCGCCGCCTCCACGGACGTCGGCGTCGCCATCTGCCAGGCGCTGCTCACCGCCTTCGACGAAGGTCTGGGCGCCTGCCTCAGCTCCTTCAACGCTGGCATCGCGAAAGAGCTGTTCCACGTCCCGGACGAGTGGATCCCGCTCTATGTACTGCTGGTCGGCTATCCGGCGGAGTCGTGGCAGGCGGGCGGCCAGCGGCCACGGCCGCCCTGGGACGAGCAGTACTTCGAGGGCGAGCACGGCAAACCGTTCGAGCGGGACGAGGCAGTAGTGGAGACGCTGAAGCAAGCGAAGATGATCCAGACGCCGGCCACGCCCAACGACCCGGCACGAATAGAGGAGATCAAGCGCCTGGCAGAGCGGCTGGGCCTGCCCCTCTAGCACACCCGTGGCCAACCTCTTACCCCTGACCGATTATGCCACCGTGCAGACGTGGCTGGAAGGGCTGCGCCAGCACTGGGGCAGCGAGACGGAACGCGACGACCCGGAACGCCTCGAGATCCTCGAGGCGTTCTGTCGCTTCGCCGAGAAGGACCCGGACACGATCATCGGAGAGTGTGTGCTGGTGCGGGACGGCGAGAAGCGCATCCGCACGAAGGGCCGGCGCCGCTACGCCGACCTAATCGTCCAGTTTCAGTCGCAGGCTGAAGGATCACGCCTCAAGCGGGCCAAGTGGGGGAATACGATCCGCAGCTTCCTCATTCACAACGGAATCCTGCTCCAGGCCGGCATGCAGACCTAGCGTACGGAGAAACAGGGAAACCTAGCAGGGTACCGCAAACCTAGCAGACAAGGCGTTAGAGCCTCGCCGTCAGATTTCCCGCGAGAACCCAGAACCTAGAAGGCTTAGGCCGTACTGGCCGCCGATTCCTGGAAGAGAACGCTGCGGGGGAGTATCCCCTCCATGATGCGTTCCAGGGCCATGGTATGCGCGCAAGCGCCCCATCCAGTAAAGAAGTCGCAGTTACAGCGCCACGTATCGTCGTCCAGCGTTACCTCGTGCCGGTCGTTCTCGCCATCAAAGTCGACCTGCAAGCCGCGGACGTGGATACGGGTTCTCTCCTGGGCATAGCGCTTTGCCTTCTCGATTTTGCCGATGAGGCCGGAGTTCATCTAGGCACCCCTTTCACCACTAGCCGAACACAAAACGACACCCCGACATGTCGGGGCGCCGTACATCACGCAATCGAAGACGTAGAGGTGGGACATCGAGTGGATTCCCCTTTGCCCCGCTATTGTACGTCGAGCGGGGAAATTCGTCAAGAGGCATCGCACTACCTTGGTTGTGGGTAGGATGCGATCCGCGAGTACACACTGCCGCCGGGCCGCAGGACGCTCCGCACCAGATGTACTTCCGTCAGGATCATCGACGGCAGCGGCTCGAATCTGTGACGTTCGATGAGGCTCGCCAGCTCCCGCCGCTCCTCGGGCGAGGCCTGGTCCGGCACGCGTGCCAGCGTGAGGTGGGCAGCGAAGGGCCGCCGCTCTGGGGGAAAGCCCAGCGGCGTCAGCGCGTCCTCCACCCGCCCCGCCAGCGAGGCGAGCGCCACGACATCGCCGTCCAGACCCACCCAGACCACACGCAGGCGAGCGCCGCCGAAGCCGCCCAGCTTCGCCAGCCGCAGTCGCAGCTCGAATGGCTCGACTGCCGTCGCCAAGGCGGACGTAATCGCGTCCACGCGCGTCTCCTCGACCTCGCCCAGGAACTTGAGCGTGACGTGGACGCCCTCCGGCCGCACCCAACGCAACCGGACGGGGCTCAGCCGTCGCAAGTCATCCTGGAGACCAGCCAGGGCGCGTCTCACCTCATCGGGCAGCTCGCAGGCGACGAAGAGGCGTAGCCGCTTCGACCGGTCGCCTTCAGCAAATGCAGCGCGCCGATCAGCCATCGGACAGGCGCAGCAGGCGGCGGGCGTTCTCGCCCAAGATGAGCCGTCGCGCCTCGTCATCGAGCGCGCCGGTAGCCTCGGCGAACTCCTGCAAGGCGCGCTCCTGCGAGATGAGGGGGAAGTCGCTCCCGAAGAGAATCTGCTCCGCCCCCACCAGCTCGATGACGCGGGCATAGATGTCGGGCGTGTAGAGGAAGCTCGTCGCCGCCGTGTCGAAGTAGGTGCGCGAAAGCCCCTCGCGCACCTCCGGCATCAGCGCGTAGAACGGGAGCCCGCCGCCCCAGTGGGCAGCGATCACCGTCACGCCCGGAAAGTCGGCGATGAAGCGGCCGAGCTGTTCCAGCGGCAGGCCCGCCTTGCCGGGGTAGACGTGGCCCACCGGCTCGCTGGCGTGGAAGAGGAGCGGCAGATCGTAGGCGTCGGACGCCCAGGCGAGCAGGTCGGCCTCCTCGCTATCGATCAGGCCGTAGCCCTGCTGTTGAGGCCGCAGCTCGCCCAGGCCGCGAGCGCCTCGGGCGGCGCAGCGCTTCAGCTCGTCGCGGGTGCCGTCGTCGGAGGGCTGGACGGTACAGAAGGGGATCAGCCGGCCGCCCGATTTGGCCGACGTCTCCATCAGGTAGTCGCTGTGGCGGCGGCAGAGTTCCGCGTCGCTCCAGCCGAAGCCGCAGGCGACGCTGCGGTCGACGCCCGCCGCCTCCATCGACGCGAGCAGCTCGTCCGCCGTGGCGATGCGCGCCTTGGCATCGGCGTACAGCTCGCGGAAGCCGGCGTCGCGCTGGAGGTACTCGTCGCGATTGTCCCGCACCTCCGGCGGGAAGACGTGGGCGTGGACATCGACGATCACGAGGCTATGGTAGCGCATCGTTCGTCGCTCGTCGCTGCTATACTAGGGGCGTTCTTGGAGGTCTGCCATGACCGAACACAACCCTGCGCGTACGACGTGGGCGCTGGCGGCTATCGCCCTGCTGGCCGCCCTAGCGATGGCGGTCGTCTGGACGGGACCGGGCCCGGCCCCGGCGGGCACCGGCGGCGAC
>JACZTE010000198.1 GCA_022573935.1 Chloroflexota bacterium | reverse complement strand
CCGCCCGGGAGATCGCCACCCCAGCCTGAAGGCTGGGGCATGAGCGTAGGGGTGACTATCCGGTCGCCCAGGGCGGACAGCCGCCCGCCCCTACAATAGCCCCAATCTGCTGTACTATGGTATGGGAACACAGCGTTAGGTAGCGGCAAACAGATGGTCGCCCAGGCTCCGGCCCGCCTGGGCCCCCTACGGGAGAGGTGAACAAGCGATGGAAGAGCTCAAGGAACGGCTGCTGGGACTGACCAAGCGCATCACACACGTACTGATGCGTCTTTGACGTCGCCTCGCTCGAATCTGAGGCGCGACAGCTCGAGCAGGAATCAGCTCAGCACGGCTTCTGGGACGACGGCCAGGCAGCCCAGGCCACCATGCGACGCCTGGCCGAAGTAAACACCACCATCGAGACCTGGCGCGGCCTGGAGCAGCAGACCGGCGACCTGCGAGAGCTGATAGAGCTGGCGCAGGCGGAGGATGACACCTCGCTCGGCCAGGACCTGAAGCGCGATGTCGCCTCCCTCGCCGAACGGCTCGACCAGCTTGAGCTGGAGCTCACCTTCGCCGGCCCCTACGACGCCCGCGACGCCATCCTCGCCATCCACGCCGGCGCCGGCGGCACGGAGTCGCAGGACTGGGCGGAGATGCTCCTCCGCATGTACCTGCGCTGGGCGGAGCGACGCGGCTTCAAAACACAGATCCTGGACCAGACCTCGGGCGAAGAGGCGGGGCTGAAGAGCGTGACCGTGGAGCTGAGCGGCGATCTCGCTTACGGCTACCTCAAGGCGGAGCGGGGCGTCCACCGGCTCGTGCGCCTCTCCCCGTTCGACTCCGACCACGCCCGCCACACCTCCTTCGCGCTCGTCGAAGTGCTGCCCGAAGCGGAGGGCACGGCCGAGGTGAAGATCGACCCGGATGAGCTGCGCATCGACATCTTTCGCGCCAGCGGCCACGGCGGCCAGAACGTGCAGAAGAACTCCACCGCCATTCGCATCACCCACCTGCCCACAGGTCTCGTCGTCATCTGCCAGAACGAGCGCTCTCAGCGCCGCAACAAGGAGAGCGCCATGCGCGTGCTGGAGGCCCGCCTGCTGGAGCGGGAGGTCGAACGACAGGACGAGGCGCGCGCTCGCCTGAAGGGCGAGCATGTGGCCGCCGGTTGGGGTAACCAGATCCGCAGCTATGTCCTTCACCCCTACAAGATGGTGAAGGACCATCGCACCAACTTCGAGACCAGCGACGCTGAATCCGTGCTGGACGGCGACCTCGACCCGATCATGCGCGAGTACCTGAGATCGACCATGGGAAAGGACGGAGCATGAGAGCGACGCTAGCCTTCCTGCTAGCGGTCTTGCTCGCCGCCTTCGCCTCGATCAGCCCGGCCAGCGCCCAGAGCGACGTCGACGTGCGCGAAAGCAGCGCCCGCAGCGACTTCCCGAACGGCATCGTCTTCACGCTGGAGGCCGCCTCCAGCGCCGGCTTCGACGACGTGCGCCTCGTCTACGAGATCGCGCCGGACGGCGTGCGCGCCACCGCGACGGCGGATTGCACCGGCGGCACCCTGGTAAGCTGCACGTACGATCTAGGGCGCAGCCAGCGCAACCTGCTCATCCCCGGCGCCGAGGTGACCTACTTCTGGCGCATCACGACCGCCGGGGAGACCCAGGCGACCGAACCACAGCTCATCGTCTACGAGGACGACCGCTTCGAGTGGAGAACCGTAAGCGACGGCAACCTCACGCTCTGGTGGTACAGCGGCAGCCAGGAGACAGCGGAGCGGGTGCTAGCTGCCGGTCGCGAGACTCTGGACAGCATCGGAGCGCTACTGCAGATCGACGTCGGCTTCCCGGTCAAGATCTTCTACTACGCGTCCTCCAGCGATATGGAAGCTGCGATCATCCCCAGCGGCGTGGAGGGGATCGTCACCGCCGGCGTGGTGTCCTACTCGGACACGGCGCTGGTCTCGGGCTCCGCGCCGGACGAGATCGCCCGCCACGAGATCGCCCACATCGTCATCAGGGAGGCGGTGCGCGGCCCCTTGGGCGGCGTGCCCGATTGGCTGAGCGAAGGCACGGCCGTCTTCGCCCAGAACCAGCCGCTATCAGGCCAGAGTCGCGCGCTGGAATCGGCCATCCAGAGCGGCGACGTATTCTCCGTGCGCAGCCTTAGCTCGGCCAGCAGCGGCGCGCGGCCTGAGAACGTCTCGCTCTTCTACGGCCAATCGTACAGCCTGGTAGCGTTTCTGGTAGAGAGTTACGGGGCGGAGCAGTTCGCAGAACTCTTCCAGACCTTCAAGGAAGGCGCCACCACCGCCGGAGCGCTGGAGCAGGTCTACGGATTCGACCAGGACGGCCTGGAGAACGCCTGGCGTGATAGCGTCGGGCTGGGGCCCAGACAGGCGCCCACGCTCGAGCCTGACCGGACAGATCCCGCGCCCGGCACCGGCGACGACAGCGCCTCAACTACGGTCGTTATCGCCGTCGTTGCGCTGGCGGCGCTCTTCGCGGTGGTGCTGCTGGGCGCCGGGGCGGTCGTCATCCGCCGCGTGCGCTAGCGAGCGATGGGTGCGGCCCCCTCGCCGAGCGGCGGCTCATCGAGGGCGAGCTCCAGCTCGACCGGCGTCTTCAGCCCAAACGTCTCCTCGATACGGTAGCCGAACAGCGCCAGGGTGCGCCGCGCCGCATCAGCGGTGAAGTAGACGAAGTTCCCTTCTCGAATGAGCTGCTTGAGTTGGCCGCTGTCCAGCAGCGAGACGTATTCGACTGACCCGAAAACGTCGCACGAGGGGTCGCACGCGTGCCCCGGATCGGAGAGCGGGCTGATCGCCTCCCGGTCGTCCTCGTCCAGAACGACGATCTCCAGCTCGTCCTGAAAGAGCACAACCAGCTCAGGATAGATCGACCCAACCACCACCAGGGCAGGCAACTCCAGCTTCCCGCCTGCGGTGATCTCACGCAGCTCTCGCGCGTAATCCAGCCGATCCTGGCGCGTCTCGAGATCGGTGAAGAGCATCCCATCGCCCAGCCGCGCGCTCGTAACCGTGTTCGTCCCGATGTCGAGCGTGTCGTCGGACGAGTGCAAGTCGACGAAGCCGGCCAGCACCACGACAACGAGCGTCGGCAGCAGCAGCCACCGGCCCACGTATCGCGACAGCAGGAAGAAGCCGAAGGGGAAGATCGGGATCAGGTAGGCTACTTCGTGGGGCAGGCGGGCATAGAGAGCGGCGAAGACCAGCACGGCCGTCGTCCACGTCAGCACCTGGGGATCGCGCAGCAGGTCGCCGGGGAAGCGCCGGAGCCGCCAGATCGAGAGCGTCAGCGCCGCCAGCACCGCCAGCGCGCCGATCACGCCCAGGCCGTCCTTCCCCACCTGCCTCACCACCACCTCCCACGGCACGCTCTCGTCGTAGCAG
>JACZTE010000197.1 GCA_022573935.1 Chloroflexota bacterium | reverse complement strand
GTCGGCGAGGTCGACCGTCGCCCGGAAGTCCTCGGCCGCCAGCCGTTCGAACACGCTCTCCGGAGCGCGCACCCGCACCCTGATCGACTCTTGGAGAGGCGGGAACACGGCCCGGCCCGGCGGCGGTGGATTCGCCTCCTCAACGGCTACCGTGAACGGCACCCAGTCGGTCACATCTGGGTTCTCTCGATCGGTGACGTAGACCCAGAGGCTGAGCGCCAACACGATCGAGAGCAGGGCGATGCCCCAGTTGTAGCGGAACGAGAGGATCCCCTGCCGGGCGACGAGTCCCGCCATGATCGTCGCGTTCCATAGCCAGCTAAGTACGCGCCTCATCGTCTCCTCGCTCAGCTCCCCTCACGTGGCGCGGGCGAGTGCAGCAGGCGGGGCAGCAGGTCACGAAGCTCTGCCTCGTCCAATCGGGCGTGGATCTGGCCGTCTGCCGCCACGGAGACGCTGCCTGTCTCCTCCGACACGATGATGGAGACGGCGTCCGTCCCCTCCGTCACGCCCACGCCTGCGCGGTGGCGCAACCCCATCTCACCGCGCAATCGGGTCTCAGATAGCGGCAGCGTGCAGGCAGCGGCGACCACGCGACTAGCACGCAGGATTGTCGCGCCGTCGTGCAGCGGCCCGCCGGGGTAGAAGATCCCCTCTATCAGCTCGATCGAAGGTGTCGCGTCGATAGGGACGCCGGACTCGATGTAGCTCTGAAGGCCGGTCTCCCGCTCGAAGACGATGAGCGCGCCGTGGCGCTGTGTGGCCAATCCCATAGCCGCCGCGCTCACCGAGTCGATGAGGTCGTCGTAAGTAGGACGGGCCCACATGCGGAGGCCGGTGCGGCCCACTCGCTCCAGCGCGCGGCGGATCTCCGGCTGGAAGATGATCGGCACAGCGATGATCAGGCCGGCGAACGAGTTGCGGATGACGAAGTCCAGCACCTCCAGGTCCAGGGTCTGAGCCAGGATGACGAAGCCGACCAGGATGATCGCCGCGCCCCGCAGCAACGTGATGGCGGCTGTGCCCTTGAGGAGGAGCAGCATCCAATAGATGAGAAAGGCGATGAGAAACAGGTCGAGGGCATCGGTAGGATCGACCCGATCCAGAATGTTCTGCAGCTCATCCCGGAACTGGCCCACGCCGGTTACTCTTGCACCTGGCCGAGCAGGAGGAGCAGGGCCGCTCGTTGGACGTGCAGGCGGTTCTCCGCCTGGTCGAAGACGACCGACTGTGGCCCGTCGATCACCTCAGCCGCCGTCTCCTCGCCTCGATGGGCGGGCAGGTCGTGCATGAAGATCGCGTCCGGCCGGGCCAGCGCCATCAGCTCCGGCGTCACCTGATACTCCGCGAAGGCGCGCCGCCGCTGCTCGTAGCTCACCTCCTGGCCCATGCTGGTCCAGACATCAGTGTAGACCACATCCGCGCCCTCCACGGCCTCCTGGGGCGACTGGATGGCGCGAACGCTCCCGCCGGAGGCGTTCGCGAACGCCTCGAGCTGGATCAGCACCTTCTCCGGCAAGAGATAGCCGGGCGGCGAGGCGATCGTGAAGTGGGCGCCCGCCAACGTGCTCGCCTGCCCGAGCGAGGCGGCCACGTTGTTCCCATCGCCGATGAAGGCGATGCGCACACCCTGTACATCGCCTTTGCACTCCTGGACGGTGAGCAGATCGGCCAGCGCCTGGCAGGGGTGCTCGTCGTCGGAGAGGGCGTTGATCACCGGCACCGAGGCATATTCGGCCAGTTCAAGCAGCGTCGCTTGGGCATAGGTACGGGCGGCGATGCCGTGCACGTAACGGCTAAGGACGTGGGCCACGTCGGCCACCGGCTCCCGCTGGCCCAGGCCTACTTCGCTCTGCGAGAGGTACACCGTATGGCCGCCGAGCCGCTGCATCGCCACGTCGAAGCTAACCCGAGTGCGCAGCGACGGCTTCTCGAAGAGGAGCGCCAGCGTTTGTCCAGCCAGCGCGTCCGCGCACCAGGCAGGGTCGCGTTTGAGCCGGGCCGCCGTCGAAAGGAAGGTGGCCAGCTCGTCGGCGGTGAAATCAGCGATAGAGATCAGGTCACGACCGTGCAAAGAGCCAACTCCTCTGGCGAACTGTATCCGCAGTATACCACCGTGTCGGTTGGCGAACAGAAGCGGTACGATGACAAACGTACTGCTCGCGCTGTAGTCTGCGCCCACCTTCGGAGAAACACAGGAGGAACAGCTGCTATGCGACTCGTGTATGCCGCGCTGCTCTTGATGGCCGCCGCGCTCGCTGCGACGACGGCCACGCTCTGGCTGCGCTTCGATCCGCTGTCTACGCCACCCGTCGAGGCGAACAGTACCGTCATCGTCCCTGTCGGCGACGCCTGGTTCTGCGACGAGACGTTCGCGGGAGGCGTCTGCGATACCGTGATCGCCGTCGGCGACACCATCTCCTGGGACTTCGGGGGCGCCGGGTTGCCGCACACCACCACCACGTGCGGCGCCGACTGCGACGCCCCCACTGCAACGCCGCTCTGGGACTCGGGCGTCATCGCGGGCGGCGGCGGAACGTTCGAGTTCACCTTCACGGAGCCGGGCACCTATCTCTACTACTGCGAAGTACATCCGTTTTCGCAACGGGGCCAGATCATCGTGGAGGGGGCCCAGCCACCCGCAACTGATCTCTGGCAGGTCGTACCGCCTGGCGTCGAAGTCGAGCGCTTCGCCAGCGACCTTAGCCTGCCGGTGAACCTCGCAACCGCGCCCGATCCCGGCAACGACCCCGACGCGCCGTTCCTGTACGTCGCGGAGCTCTACGGACAGGTGCGTGTTCTGACGAAAAATGGTACTGTCTCGACTTACGAGGACGGACTGCTCAACTTCGATCCCAGCGCCGAGCCGTTTCCGGGCGCCGGCTCCAGCGGCGTCTCCGGCATCACCGTGGAGCCTGAGAGCGGTGATCTCTTCGTCAGCCTCGTTTACGCGGACGAGTTGGACAGCGGCGCGCCGAAGAACCGGGTGCTTCGCCTGGAGAGCTCGCCCGACGGCATGACGGCCGTTGGGCAGCAAACGGTGATCGAAGGCATCCCGGCCGGCCTCGATCATCAGGCGCACGCCCTGACGATCGGCCCGGGCGGCAAGCTCTACGTGAACCTCTCCGACGGCTTCGAGCCGAGCGCGGCGCTGGACGACAACGACCTGCGCGGCAAGATTCTGCGCCTTAACCTGGACGGCTCGATCCCGGTCGACAACCCAGACCCAGCCAGCGCGGTCTACGCCAAAGGCCTCCGCAATCCCTTCGGCGCGGCCTGGCACCCGGAAGAGCCCTGGCTTTACGTCAGCGACAACGGCGTGGTAACGGGAGACCGCATCATCAGGGTGGCACCGGGCGAAAGCTACGGCTGGGACGGCACGGAAGCTAGCCTGGACCCGAGCCTGAACCT
>JACZTE010000196.1 GCA_022573935.1 Chloroflexota bacterium | reverse complement strand
CCGTGATGGTGAACGAGTCGTAGAGCATCGCGATGTCGATCGCGCTGGGCTCCACTCCCGCCTCGCCGAACGCCTGCGGGCCGGACTGGGCCGCGGCGCTGACGGTGATCGTCCCGTCGTTCTCGGGATGCTTGAGCGCCTCTCCGGTGCCGAGGATCCAGGCCGGCTTCTGGCGGCAGTCGCGCGCCACGTCGGCGGCAGCGATGACGACGGCCCCGCCGCCGTCCGAGATCATGCAGCACTCCAGCTTGTGGAGCGGGTCGGCGATGAGGCGCGACCCGACGACCTCCTCGATGGTGACCTCCGCGGTGCTCTTGAAGCCGAGGTCTTTCATCCCCTGCACCGCCTCCGGGTTGCGGGTGGCGTGCAGCCGCGTCGAGACGCTGATCTCGGCTAGCTGCTCGCTGGTGGTGCCGTACTCGTGCATGTGACGCTGGGCCACCATCGCGTAGTCGCCGACGAGGGTGAGGCCCCAGAAGTCCTCCATGTTGGACACAGGGTGAGGCGGGCCCTGGGTGAACGTCCTGCCGCCCGATCCGAGCGCGACAGCGTCGCGGCGCATCGTCGAACCGTAGGTCAGGAGCGCCACCTTCGCCTTGCCCGCGGCGATGGCTCGCTTGGCGTGGGCCGCGTGGAACTCGAAGGATGCGCCGCCGACCATCGTCGTATCGACCACGTTGGCCTTGACGCCGAAGTACTCCGGCGTCGACGGTATGCCTGAGAGCACGCCCCCGCCTTCGCCGGTTTCGTACACGGCGTCGACGTCCTTCCAGGTGAGGCCGGCGTCTTCCAGCGCGCGGATGGCGCACTCCGCCTTGATCTGTAGGGAGGTGAGCTCCACTTTGCGCAGCGGGTATTCGTGGATGCCGACGATAGCGGCATCCCGTGTTTGGGTTGGCATAACGCCCTTTCGCTACTCGGTGTGTTGCTCCCCGCCTTCGAGGCAGCCCCTTATCCTACTGAAGCTCTATCTCCGGCGCAAGCGGCCGGCTTGACGAGCTTCGATCCCTCCACTACAATCCACTCGCCTCTTGCCGAGGCCATGCGAGCGTAGAGAAAGTTGTCGCGTTGGACCTAAACCTATCGCCATCCGAGGAGGCGTTCCGCCGAGAGTTCTCCGGCTGGCTTCAGTCGAATTTGCCTGCCGAACACAGGAGTTCCCGGCTGCGCGAGCTGCCCGAGGAGGAGGCGAACGACGTTCGCCGCGCCTGGGAGCAGAAGCTGGGCGAGGGCGGATGGCTGGGCGTCTCGTGGCCTAAAGAGTACGGCGGCCGCGGCGCAACCTCCATGGAGCAGGTGATCTACCATCAGGAGCTGCTCCGTGCCGACGCCCCGGAGCCGCTCGGCATTCTCGGTCTCAGTTTGGTGGGCCCGACGATCATCGACGTGGGGACGGACGAGCAGAAGCAGCGGTTTCTGCCCCCGATCATGCGCGGCGAGGTGGTCTGGTGCCAGGGATTCTCCGAGCCCGACGCGGGCTCCGATCTGGCGAGCCTGCAGACGCGAGCCGAACTGGACGGCGACGACTGGGTGATCAACGGCCAGAAGATCTGGAGCTCGCAGGCGCACTACGCAGACTGGTGCGCGCTCCTCGTCCGGACAGACCCGGACGTGTCCAAGCACAAGGGCATCTCGTTCTTCCTCGTCGACATGACCACCCCCGGCATCACGGTGCGGCCGATCAAGCAGATCTCCGGCAGCGCCGACTTCAACGAGCTCTTCTTCGACAACGTCCGCATGCCGAGAGCGAACATCGTGGGCGAGCTGAACGGCGGCTGGGCCGTCGCCAACCGGCTCCTCGCCTACGAGCGAGGCGTGATCACCATGTCGATAGTGGCCGGCTACCAGCGGCTGTGGGGAGAGCTGCGCGAGTACGCGAGGACGACGAAGCGCAACGGCCAGCCGCTCATTCAGGACCCGCGTATCCGCGAGCGTCTGGCCGAGAGCTACACCAACATCGAGCTGATGCGGCTGGCGAACCTGCGCTACCTCACGCGCTACATGCGCGGGCTGCCGCCGGGAGCGGAGACGTCGTACATGAAGCTGTTCTGGGCGACGACCGAGCAAGAGTTGGGCGACCTATCCCTCGCGCTCGTTGGCCCCCAGGGTCTCGCGATGCCGGACTCGCCCTACGCGATCGCGGGCGGCGAGTGGATCTCGAAGTACTTCCTCTCCCGCGTGGCGACCGTCTACGGCGGCACCCAGGACATCCAGCGGAACATCATCGCGGAGCGCATCTTCGGACTGCCACGCGGCTAGGAGCGATCTCTGGATTTCGAGCTGAGCGAAGAGCAAGAGCTATTGCGCGGCGGCCTGCGAGAGCTGCTGGGCCGCGCCTGCGAGATCGGCCACGTCCGCGCCGTCGCTTACGACGGCGATGGTCGCGACGCTGAGCTTTGGCAGACGCTGGCCGATGCGGGCTGGACAGCGGTGACGATCCCGGAGGCGGACGGCGGCGCCGGCCTGCGATTCGAGGAT
Source organism: Chloroflexota bacterium (assembly GCA_022573935.1). The sequence continues at coordinate 947 of JACZTE010000196.1, read as the reverse complement.
CTGATCCTCGTCCTGGAGGAGGCCGGCCGCGCCGTCCTGCCGCTGCCGCTCACCACGACGTTGCTGGCGGCGCGAACGATCGCTGGGGCGTCGCCCAGCCCCCTCCGCAGCGAGTGGCTGTCGCGGATCGCCGGCGGTACGGCAAGCGTGACCCTGGCCCTGCGCGGCGTCAACGCGGAACAGCCGGGCTGCGTCGCTGAACGGAAGGGTAACGGATGGCAGCTCTCCGGCTCGCGCGCACTCGTACCATACGGGCCGCTGGCGGATCTTGCCCTCGTGGAGGCGACGCTCACGGACGGCGGCCGTGGCCTGTTCGTCGTGCCGGCCGACGCCCCGGAGATCGAATGGAGCGATCTGCAGTTGATGGATCGGTCGGTACCGCAGTACGAGATGTCGCTGAACGGTGTGGCCGTGGCGGCGGAAGCGTCGCTCTTCGGCGACAAAGATGGCGGCGATGCCATCGACCGGCTGCTGGACGAATGGCGGGCCGGCCTGGCGGCGGAGAGCCTGGGCGTCGGCGAGCGAATGCTGGAGCTGACGGTGGCCTATGCCAAGGAGCGCGAACAATTTGGCCGGCCTATCGGCGCGAACCAGGCGGTGAAGGCGCGTATCGCCGACATGGCGGCGGCGGTCGAGCGGATGCGGGCCGCGGTCTACCACGCCGCGGTGAAGATCGACGCTGAGGCCGAGGATCGAGTGGTCGCCGTCGCGATGGCGAAGGTGGCGACGGCCGAGCCGGGCGCGTTCGTCGGCGGCCAGGCGATTCACGTCCACGGCGGGATCGGGTATACCTGGGAGCATGACCTGCACCTGTACTTCAAGCGGATCAAGAGCAATGAGCTGCTGTTGGGAGATGGCACGATGCACCTGGCGCGCATCGCCGAGGCCGTGTTGTAGTATCGGGTGGTGTAGTATCGTATGAACGATGGCTGAAAAACCAGAAGCGC
>JACZTE010000195.1 GCA_022573935.1 Chloroflexota bacterium | reverse complement strand
GCGACCCGGCGGACGCCCCGGTCGAGCCGCTGGACACCGTCGAGTACGACGCGCGGCGCTTCGGCACCTATGACATCCTCATCCACCAGGACGAGAACCGCTTCCGCGACACCTTCGTCGGCGTGGGAGGCAAGGGCGCGAAGGGCTAACCTTCCCGCCGCCTCCAGACGTACCAGGCCGCGCCATTCATGGTGCGGCGTTCGCCTGCCGCGTCCATCATCCGTCGGTGGCCGCCCTCACCCGACCTGCCGGTCGCCCCTCTCCCAGCGGGAGAGGGGCTGGGGGTGAGGGACGTCACTCCACGATTGGCTGAATGGTGACCGGGGCGTCCGGATCGTCCAGATCGACCGGCTGCCACGGCGCACAGGTGACGTCGCTGACGTAGCTCTTGGCCTCGAGCTGCGCTTCGATCGTCCAGCACTCGTCGGACGTCTCGAGGGTCAGCAGCGCGCTGCCGATGGGCGGGAAGATCTCCAGGATGATGAACTCGAAGTCGTCGTCGTAGGTGCGAAGGAGCGCGTCCACCTCGTCGATATCTTCCTCCGCGTACGAGGTGTTGAACCGGATCGTCACCTGAAAGTAGTCGCCGCCTTCGCCGACGGGCTCATCGAAAGGGTCCGGTGGGTTCAGTACCTCGCCGCAGGCGTCGATGTTGTGGATCTGATTGCACTCGTTCGGGTCAATGCCGCAGTCAGAGCGGAGCGGCACTGGCTCACACGAGGCGTCTTTGTCCGAGTTCACTGGCAGCGATGAGTCCTCGCCCAGCCGGTCGAAGTCGTCCTGGTCGCAGGCGGTGATGTTGTGGATGAGGTTGCATTCGTCCGGGTCGATGCCTTCGCTTGAGAGGATAGGTGGCATGTCGCTGGCGGTCTCGCCCTCGCCGGCGACGAACCAGACCGCTGTGGTTTGGCACCGGTCGGTGATGGCGGTCGGAAATTGGTCTGGCCGGGCGCCCTCGTCGAGACTGATGCCGCCACCGCCGATGAGGAGCTGTGGGCTTTCGCCGGCCTTCACCGCCACGATGGCTTCCGTTGCTTCGTCGATGCGATCGACGGGCCACACCACAATGGTGTTGTCGATGACGAGGCATCCGTCCACGATCTCGGCTGTCCCGCCGTGTAATGCGTCATTACCCCCAGCGGGCTGATGTTGGAACACCCAGACTCCATCGATCTGAAGTGCTTCGATGCCCTCGTCCGAGCGGGCGGGCGTGCTATCGCCGCCGGTCAGCGCGAGGACGCCGGCGCTGGTGGCGACGAGGACGAGGATGATGGCCGCGAGCGGTATCAGTGACTTCTTCATGGCTGTGCTGCTCCTTCTCCGTGAACTAGTGTAGTCGTATCGGTTCATGGAGTAAGACGAAGGAGCGGGCGGATTTGTTCCCGCTAGATCACTCCCTGCACCTCCACCACCACCCGCTCGCGGTGGTGGCCACCCTCACCCGACCTGCCGGTCGCTCCTCCCACCAGCGAGAGAAGGTCTGGGGTGCATGGACGTCACTCTCCCAGGATCGCGACGTCCACGGTGCGGGTGCGCGGCTCGAACAGCTCCACCAGGAAGAGGCGCTGCCACGTGCCGAGGTCGAGCCGGCCGCCCCGGATCGGCGCCCAGGTCGATTCGCCGAAGACCATCATGCCCGCCAGGTGGGCGACGGCGTTCTCCGCGCCCTCGGCGGAGTGGCGGTAGCGACGGCTGAGCGGGAGCTGCTCGCGCAGGAGTTCGAGGCAGTCCTCGTGGATGCTCGGATCGCCTTCGGTGCAGGTGAGCGCGGCGGTGGTGTGGCGGCTGCGCAACAGCGCCACCCCTTCCCGCACACCCGAGGCGTCCACCTCGCGCTGAACGGCGTCGGTGATATCGACGAACTGGGGCGCCTCCGTGGTAGAGACGGAGACCTGACGCATCGAGAGCATAAGCGCACCTCCGTGTGATCTGGTTGCTGGGCGTTCTGGCTGGCGCTTTTCTATTGTAGGGGCGTGAACCCGGTCCGCAAACCGACTACCTATCCTGGTACCCCGGAAATTGTACTGCTCCTGGCACCCGGCCGGCCGATCAATCTATTGGAGGTAGTCGCATTGGTGCAGGATAAACTCATCAGCGAACTGGATAACCTGATTCGAGGTACCGACGACCCTCGCCAGGTGCTGAGACGCCTCGCTCAGGAACACGGCCCGGAGGAGACGGCACAGCTGGCGCGGATCGTCTTCGGCTCCTGGCGCAGCCGGATCGACCTGGTGGAAGACACGCTGAACGAGATCGTGGCGGAGTAGCGCCGCCGATCTCTCCTAAACCATCGGTCTGCAATCGCAGGTCACAGACCGCTCGCGCAGAAACTCCAGGCAGTCCTCGTGGATGCCTTCTTTGCAGGCAAGCGTGTGATCTGGCATCCTGACATCGCTGATAGCACCCTCCATTCTAAGGGCATGGACGCCATCCGCAATATCCCAGAGTTGATCCTGGAGTTTATCTCTCGTCGAGACTTCATCGCGGTCTATCTGGGCGCGGTGGGCCTCTGGTGCCTCTGGCTCAGCTCGCAAGGGCTGCGCCACGAGAGCACGAAGGGATTCGGCTGGCGCGCAAGCGATGTCTCGGGCGAGGAGGCGGAGCTGGCGGGACGAGCGTGGCTCGCTATCGGTTCCGGCCTGCTTGTTGTGGGTACGGGCCTCTGGTTCACCGCATGATGGTGCGTGGCGGCGATCACTTCCTGGTGGGCGCTGGTGACGTAGGGTAGGAGATGATCGTGCGACGCGCCTTGAACGTGAGCTTTGGCACATTGATGAGCATGCTACCGGTGCTGCTCGTCATCGGCGTCGTCGTGCTCTTGGTCTTCTTCTTTGGCCAGCGCTTCCGCCTCTTCGGACGGGATATCACGCTCGCGCCGACCTCGCTGGCGAACCTGGAGCCCGGCGAACCGCGTGACGTGTCGATCTACACCTTGCTGCCCAAGGACGGCATTCGCTCCATCGACGACCCGCGCTTCGTCTCGGCGGCGGAGGCGACGGACATGGCGGACCATGAGTTCGTCATCGGCGTGAGCATCGACGGCGATACCAGGGCCTACTCGATCAATGTCCTCAGCCGCCACGAGATCGTCAACGACGTCGTGGGCGGGGTGCCGATCGCGATCACCTACTGTCCGCTCTGCTTTACCGGCATCGTCTACGACCGGCGGGTGGCGGGCGAGACGCTGGAGTTCGGCGTCTCCGGCAAGCTGGTGATGAACGACCTGGTGATGTACGACCGGCAATCGAACAGCCTCTGGCAACAGATCCTCGGCGAGGGTATCGATGGCCGCTACAAAGGGACGCGGCTGACGCTGGTGCCGGCGACGCAGACAACCTGGGCCCAGTGGCGCGCCATCCACCCAGATACCCTGGTGCTGGACAAGAACGGCGGCTATAGCAGCGATAGCTATGCTGGCTACTACTCGGGCGGTGA
>JACZTE010000194.1 GCA_022573935.1 Chloroflexota bacterium | reverse complement strand
CGTTGGCTACCACCTGCGGATCGTCCAGCAGCTCCTCGGTGAACTTGAACGGCCCGGCGGGCACCCCTCGCTCGTCGAAGAGCGCCAGCCACTCGTCCGTGGTGCGCCCCCGAAAGAGCGCCTCGACCTTCTGCACCAGGCGCTTCCCATACTCCTGCGCTTCAGGCGTCGTCGGGTCCCACTCCTCATCGCCGATGCGCTTGTCCTCGATGCCCATGGCTTCGCAGAACTTGCGGCGCAACGACTCGCTCAAGCAGCCGACGACGATGTAGAAGTCCTTCGTCTTGTAGACGCGGTAGTACATGGCTGACGCAGCCCGAAGCGGCCGGATCGCGAGGCGAGCCTTCCGTAGCTCCTCGTACTCCTGGCCGTCGTCGCGGGCCTGCTCCAGCCGCTCTTGGAGGCGCTGTCGCCACTCAAGATCGGCCGATTCCACCACCTGGAAGGGGTAGGTCTGCACCGCCAGCGCGCTGCCCAAGAGGGTAGTCTCGATCATCTGGCCGCGACCGGTCGAGCTGCGCTCGCGGTCGAAGAGAGCGGCGCAGACGGACCAGGCCATCATCATGCCGGTCGAGTAGTCGGCCACGGGGATGGCGTTCATCAGCGGCACACCATCCTGCGACTTTCCCTCCTGGGCCATCAGCCCGGAGAGCCCCTGCACGATGACATCGTAGCCGGGCCGATGCGCCTGCGGCCCCTTGCGGCCGAAGGCGGTGTTATCGCAGTAGATGAGGCCATGGTTCTGCGAGGAGAGCGTCTCGTAGTCGATGCCGAGCTTGGCAGCGACGTCCGGCCGATAGTTCACCAGCACCACGTCCATCTGCGGGATCAGGCGGCGAACGACCTCCCGGCCCTCAGCCCGAGTGAGATCCAACGTCAGGCTGCGCTTGCCCCGGTTGAGGGACATGAAGTAGCGGCTCTCGGTGGGGACGAACTGAGCGACGAGCCGCCAGGGCTCGCCCTCCGGCGGCTCCACCTTGATCACAGCGGCGCCCATATCGGAGAGGAGCATGCCGGCGAACGGCGCGGCGATGATCTCCGAGAACTCCAGGATGCGGATGCCCGCGAGCGGGCCGGCCATTGTGCTGCCTCCTCGCGAGGAATGCTGGCAGGCGGGTCAGGCTAGTATAGCGGAATAGCGGCGGCGGGCCAGCGCGCCGGCCGTGGCCAACATGTCGACCGCAGTAGCCTAATGTCATACTGAGCTTAGCGAAGCATCTCGCCGCTGAGAGAAGCTAGGCCGGACAGACCTGAAGGTCTGTCCCTACGTGGTGGTCTGTCATGCTGAGCTTGTCGAAGCATCGCGCACCTTCGCTCACTGGACGCGGCATCTGTGCGCATCTGTGTCAATCTGTGGCTCGGTCAGACCCAACGTCATGCTGAGCGAAGAGAAGCATCTCGCTACGCCGGACGCCCTAGCGTGGTGGCCGGAGGTACAGGTCGCTGGCCCAGCCTAGCCCGGCCAGCCGCCACCAGGTGTGACCGTCGGCGGTAACCGGGCCCTCGACCACCTGGGCGCGCGCACCGTCGAACTGGCAGCTCCGCACCTCCGAGGAGAGGCTGGGCTCCACCCGGAAATTGAGGCAGTTGCCGACGCCGTAGACCATCCCCTCTGAGCCGACTGAAACCCCGGTCTCTCCCTCCGGCTGGATGAACGTCACCGACCATGTTCCTTCCGTGCCGCGGGTGACGATCGCCTCGCCTTCGAGCTTACTGAACTCCCCTCGTCTATCTCCTAAAAGGAAGGTCACCAGCTCTTGAACTCGATACAGCTCGTCCGAACAGAAGCCCTGAGGACCGCCAGGTATCGCCAGTGCGCAGCTGCCGATGTAGTCCGCCTCCAGCACCTCGTTGATGAAGGCCTCCAGCGCCTCGTCCGGGTCGGTCAGGCCGGTGGGGAGCGGCGTCGCCGGCGTGCCGGAGGGCGGCGCGGGTGTGCTGTCCGTCGGCGTGGCGGTGGGCGTGCTATCGGGTGTCGCCGTGGCCGCGCCCGGCTCGTCGCCGTCGTCGCCGCGCGCCAGGATGATGATCAGGACGACGAGGACCGCGACGGCGATACCGCCCAGGAAGGCGATGGCTGCGACGTAGCCCGGTCGATCCAGCCAGCGGTTCATCGTTGCACCCGACGCACGTCAGTTTTCCTGTACCAGCCGACGCAGCAAGGCGCGGAGGCGCGGCGTTCCGGCCAGCGCCGCTCGCAGGCCGTCCAGGGTCTCTTCGTCCACCAGCAGCGGCGAACGCTGAAAGCGGCCGTCACGGTTGTAGAAGCAGAACCGCACCGACCAGCCGCCGGCAGCTTCGCCCTCGTCGTACTCCAGGAGCTGGATGGCCGGCTCGTGGTGCTGTCCGGTGTAGGATGCCTCCTCGACGATCTGGCCGGCGCCCCAGTGGTAGCGAAACGGCCGGGGGAGAGGACGGTTCGATGGCATAGCACTAGGGTACTCGACCCCCCAGCGTCACGCGAGGACAGTTCACACCAGCACTGTGACGATGGCGACGATGGCGGTGGCCAGCAGGAGCATGGCGACCAGGTGGTAGGGGTGGGTCATGGGGCGGAGGGTAGCGGTTGGCAGAAGCGATGCCCACGCCTCTTCAGACTTGCTTTGGCAGGCCGCCTGTCAAGTTCAAGGCCCACCGCATACACCTATGCCCGAAGTCTGCCCCTGGGAGAAACATCCGGGGACAGCCGCCGACGATGACCGTGATGCCGTGCGCTCGGCAGTATTCTGCGGCATCCTCCGAGACACTACCCCCTCCGAATGAGCGGTGCATCCACACCCGGGAGATGCCCTGTTCCGCGCAGGCACGCACCACCTCCTCGGCGATCGCCGGCGTGGTCGCGACCACCACCCCTGCGACGCCGCCCGGGATCGACCTCAGGTCGTGAAAGCAGGTATCGCCTTCAACCTGGTCCGCGTTCGGGTTCACGGCGAAGACCTCGTAGCTCGCCTTGCGCAGCCCGCGATAGACGAGGTTGGCGGCCTGGCGCGAATCGCGAGAGACACCTACCACGGCGATCCGCTTCTGAGCCAGGAAGTCTTCGACCGCTTCTTTCAGCGTTGGCATAGTCCGTCTTCCTTGACTGTTGGAAGGCCGCTGGCCGACGGCAGCACCGTGAGCGTGGCGGCGAGGGCGTTGGCTAAGAGGAGCACGACGATCAGGTGGTACGGGTGGCGCATCCTGGTGTGGATGATAGCAGAGAACGGGCTACGCGGGGACGCCGTGGGCGGCCTGCTCCAGGGCGCGGCCCAGGCGCTGGATCGCCTCCGGGATCTCCTGCTCGCGGACGAAGCTGTAGGCGAGCCGTACCCGATCTTTCCCCTGGCCGTCCATATAGAACGCGCCGCCGTGGACGTAGGACACGCCGAGCTGGCGTGCCGCATCGCGGAGGGCGGCCGGGTCGACGGTCTCCGCCAGGGTGAGCCAGAGGAAGAAGCCT
>JACZTE010000193.1 GCA_022573935.1 Chloroflexota bacterium | reverse complement strand
AGCTGCTGCTGACGGGCCGCGAGTTCGACGCACACGAGGCGGAGCGGCTGAACCTGATCAACAGAGTGGTGCCGGCCGCCGATCTGGAGAAGGAGGTGGATACGCTCACCAAGGCGATCTGCCTGCTGCCGCGCGACGGCCTGGCGATCGGCAAGGCGTACACGAACGTCACCTACGATCTGCTGCGCATGGTCTCGCCCTTCCTCCAGTACACGGCGATACACCCGCTGGTGATGGGGATGAAGTGGGCGCCGGACGAGCTGAGCTTTATGAAGGAGCGGCGCGACTCAGGCGACCGCGACGCTGCGCGCCAGCGCACCGGCCGCGTCCCCGAGGAGTACCGATAATCGAACGCAACGGCCGCGGGCGAGCGATGCCGTCCGCGGAAAGGAGAGGCTCTTGGCGCAAGGTCCGCTAGCAGGCACCATCGTTCTGGACATGTCGCAGGCGGTGACAGGGCCGTACGCGGGATGGCTGCTGCGTGGCATGGGCGCCCGCGTGATCAAGCTCGAGGGGCTTCAGGGCGACCAATCGCGGGTCGCCACGCGGAGCACCGAGGGCAAGAGCCCGCTCTTCGCCCTCTACAACGGTGGCAAAGAGGCGATCACGCTCAACCTGAAGACCGAGAAGGGCAGGGAGATCTTCAAGGAGCTCGTGCCGAAGTTCGACGTCGTCATCGAGAACTTCGTCCCGGGCACGATGGACGGCTGGCAGCTCTCGTACGAAGTCCTCGCTGCGGTTCACCCCGGCCTGGTCTACGCATCGATCTCTGGCTTTGGGCGCGACAGCAAGTATCGCCACGCCCCAGGGCTGGACATGGCGATGCAGGCGATGACCGGCATCATGTCCGCGACCGGCTACCCCGACTCGCCGCCGACGCTGTCGGGGGTGCTCTTCGTCGATACGCTGGTGGCGCCCCACGTGACCACCGGCATCCTCGCGGCACTCCTGGAGCGAGGGCGAACGGGCAAGGGCCAGCGTATCGACATCGCCATGCGAGACGTGACTACCTGCATCCCGTTTAGTCTCTACAACATCTACTACAACACCGGCCGCGTGCCGAAACGAGCGGGGAATCTCCTCGTAGGCTTCTCGCCGGGGAACCTGTACGACACTACGGACGGGCACGTTTACATCGCCTGCAACATGGACAAGCAGGCGCAGGGCGCGTTCACCGTAATCGGCCGCGAAGAGCTCAACCAGACCGAGGGGTTCATCACCCGCAAGGAGCGCTGGGCCAACCACGAGGAGATCGACCGGATCGTCGGGGAGTGGACGCAGTCGCGCACCAAGCAGGAGGTCTTCGACAAGATGATCGGAGCCGATGTCCCGTGCGGCATGGTGATGGACATCGAGGAGGTGCTCAACGACGAGGACCTGAACGCGCGTGGTGTCTTCGTCGAAGTGGAGCAGCCAGGCCTGAAGACGCTGCGGCTCCCGCGCCCGCCCATCGTCTTCGACTCGAAACCGGGCACGGTAGAGCCGAGCCCGTTCTTAGGTGAACATAACGCTCAGGTGTACAAAGAGCTGCTGGGCTTCGACGAAGCCCGGCTCGCCCAGCTTATCGAAGAGAAGGTCATCTAACCGGAGAAGGGGACTCGTTGACAGAGAAGCTGGTCTTCCTCACTCGCCGCGCCTCGCAGCTCAGCCGCGAGGAGTTTCTGCGGCGCTACCTCCACGAGCACGCGCCGCTGGTGCTGCAACACTGCCCGAACCTGCGGAAGTATGTCGTCAACCTGGTCGATGTGTCGAGGGAGAAGCGCGACCCTCCGCCCTTGGAGGAGCACGCTACGGTCTTCGATGCTGTGGCCGAGCAGTGGTTCGACTCGCTCGATGACTATACCGACCAGGCCCGCCGCTTCGGCTCGCCGGAGGGAGCGGCCGCGGTCGAAGCCAGCGAGGCGGCGAACATCGGCGCGATGGTCGGCTACCAGGTGATCGAGCGCGTCCATCAGGACTACGAGCGGTCCTGGAGCGACGGTGAGCGATCGCCCGGCGTGAAGCTGCTCGCCACGGTGCGGCGGGCCGAGGGGATCACGCACGAGCAGTTCGTCGACCACTGGCTCCACAAGCATGTGCCGCTCGTGTTCAAGGTGCTGCTAGGCACGTGGCGATACGTCACGAACGAGGTGGTCGCGCCGCTCACGCCGGGCGCGCCTGAGATCGACGGCATCGTTGAAGTGCACTTCCGTGACATCCGCGACCGGCGGTTCGATTCGCCGGAGGGCGAGAAGCTGATGATGGAAGATGTCCAGCAGTTCCTCTTGCAGCCGACGCGCAACCAGGCCAGCGAGTACGTGCTACGCAGTTGAGGACTCGGCCCACGCTTCGGCGGGAAGAATGAGATGGCAGGCCCACTCGACGACCTGACGATTCTCGACCTGACCCACTACATTACCGGCCCCTATGCCACTAAGCTCTTCGCCGACTACGGCGCGGACGTGATCAAGATCGAACGGCCCGGCGGCGATCCCGCTCGCAGCCTGGGGCCGTTCAAGGACGAACAGGAGCATCCCGAGCGGAGCGGGACGTTCTTCTATCTGAACACGAACAAGCGATCGCTCGTGCTCGATCTCCAGCAGGAGCAGAGCCGCGAGGTCTTCGCGCGATTGGTGGACGGCGCGGACGTTGTCGTCGAGAACTTTCGGCCGGGCGTCCTCGATGCGTTGGGTATCGGCTGGGAGTTCATCCACAGCAGGCGGCCCGACGTGCCGCTCGTGTCCATCTCCAACTTCGGGCAGAGCGGCCCCTATCGCGACTACAAAGGCTCTGAGTTGGTGCTGTATGGCTTCGCCGGTGAGCTCTACACCATGGGCGTGGCCGAGCGCGAGCCGGTGAAGATGTACGGCACGGCGGCGCTGGTAGAGTCGGGCGCCGCCGCCTCGACCGCGATCATGGCCGCCTGCATGGTGGGTCGGGAGCAGGGCATCGGCCAGCACGTCGACTTCGCGATCACCGACAGCCATCTGGGCGGCGTCGACCGCCGGCACGCGTCGGTGATCGCCTACGAGTTCTCGGGCCGCAAACCGCTGCGGCACGCCGGCAGCGCGATGGGCCTGGGCGGCGTCTATCCCTGCGCCGATGGCTACGTCGAGTTCACCGGCGCGGCGCGATTCCTGGACCGGATGGCGGACATGATGGGTAGCCCTGAGTGGTCACAGGATCCCAAGTGGGCGAACCCGGCGGCCGTCGCCGACGCGGCGCTGGTCGAGGAGTTCAGCGGCCATTTCTACGCCTGGCTGATGGATCGCACGAGGCGCGAGGTCTGGGCGGAGGCGCGGCGCGCGCGAGTGGTCTGTGGCCCGCTCTTCACCGTGCAGGAGCTGTTCGACGATCCGCACTTCCGCGAGCGCGGCTTCTGGCAGACGGTGACGCACCCAGAGATGGGCACGTTCGAGATGCCCGGCCGGCCGTTCATCATGAACGACTCGCCGTGGGAGT
>JACZTE010000192.1 GCA_022573935.1 Chloroflexota bacterium | reverse complement strand
TGAGCCAGGCCTGCCGCCTCCCGGCGACGGGCGAAACTGTATCGCCGCGCTCGCCGATGCGGAGCCGCTGATGACTCGCCTCTTTCAGTACCGGTTTAATGAGGAAGGCTCAGGCCTGGAAGGACACAGCTTCGGCAACCTCTTCATCGCCGCGATGACCGGAGTCACCGGCAACTTCGAGGAGGCGGTGCGCGCGACCAGCCGCGTGCTGGCAGTGCGCGGCCAGATCCTCCCCTCCACGCTGACGAACGTCACCCTCTCCGCCGTCACCGATGACGACGAGTCGATTGAGGGCGAGTCGCAGATCAGCGGGCGAAGCGGCAGCATCAAGCAGGTCTTCATCCATCCGAAGAACGCTCAGGCGAACCCGGACGCCATCCGCGCCATCCTCGAGGCCGACATGATCGTGGTGGGCCCCGGCAGCCTCTTCACCAGCGTGCTCCCTAACATCCTGGTCGAAGGCATCCAGCGCGCCATCGAAATGTCGAAGGCTGTGAAAGTCTACGTCTGCAACGTGGCGACACAACGCGGCGAGACCGACAGCTTCTCCGCCAGCGATCACTACCACGCTCTGGACAAACACGTACAGACCAGCCTCTTCCACTACGTCATCGCCAACACGAACATCGACAAGGACGGACTACCCGAGAACTGGCACTCAGAGCCGGTGCGCGTCGACGGGACACAGGTGAACGGCGCAGCTATCATCGGCGCCGACGTGATCAGCGAGGAGAACCGCTATTACCACGACCCGAAGAAGGTAGCTACGGCCCTCATCCACCTCTACTACCAACGCCGAGGTCTGGAGCCGGTCTCGCCCCTCATCAGGCAGGAGGAACCGCAAGAGGCCGCTATCTTCTAGCGAATCAGCCGAGGAGCAAACAATGAATTTTGGTAATTTTCTAAACCTGGCGCAACTATTGATCTCCGTCATTCTCATCGTCGTCGTGCTCCTCCAGACGCGGGGTGGCGATATCGGTGCGGCGTTCGGCGGCGGCGGTGGCGGTGGCGGTGGCTCCTCCTTCCGGACGCGGCGCGGCCTGGAGAAGACCCTCTTCCAGCTCACCGTTCTCCTCGCCATCATCTTCGTCGGCGTCTCCGCCATGAGCGTGCGCTGGGCTTAGCGGCCGGGCGCCTGTCCGTCAGGTTCCATTCGGCAGGCCATGAGCAGCCCGTATCGACCCCGCTGGCCCCTGTTGCTGACCCTGATCGCCGGCGCGATGAGCCTGATCGCCATCGTATACCTCGCGGAAGGTTCGGAGCCCGCCGGCGAAGAGCGGCCCGCCCGTGGCGGCAGCTATATTGAGGGGGTAGCAGGCGCCCCCGATCGCATCAACCCCCTCTTCGCGTCCTTCAACGAGGTAGATCGCGACCTTTCCAGCCTCATCTTCTCCGGCCTCGTCCGCTTGGGCCCGAAGGGCGACGTGCAGCCTGACCTGGCGGAGGAGTGGACCATCTCGCCCGACGGTCTGACCTACATCTTCCAACTTCGCCCCGGCCTGCTCTGGCATGACGGCGAGCCGCTGGATTCCGACGACGTTGTCTTCACGATCCGGGCCATCCAGGATCCCGGCTTTCGCGGCGATCAAGTGCTGGCCGATCTGTTCAAGGACGTCGAACTTGAAGCGCCGAACGCGCTCACCGTGATCATGACCCGGCCACAGCCCTTCGCTCCGTTCCTTGCGTTCACCACCGTCGGCATCCTGCCGAAGCATCTGCTAGCAGGGCTGGGCCCGAACAGCCTCTATCGATCGCCGTTCAACCGGCAGCCCATCGGCAGCGGGCCTTTCCGCCTCGCCGACATCACCTCGGACGGAGCGGTGCTGGAGGCGTTCGAGAGCTACCACCTCGGCCAGCCGTTGCTGGAGCGGCTGGAGCTGCGCTTCTACCGCGATGACGCCGCCCTCATCACCGCTCTGCGAAACGACGAGGTGGAGGGCGCCCTCCTGCGGCCAGGGCTGAGCTCCGACGACCTGGCATTCTTCGACGGCGACGCCCGCTGGACGCGACGGTCGCTCCACACACCCAGCTACAGCCTGATATACCTCAACCCTGAGATACCTGCGTTCGAGTCGGGCCGGGTCCGGCGCGCCTTTCAACACGCCCTCGACCGGGAAGCGCTCATCGACGAGGTGCTGGCAGGGCAAGCATTACCCGTCGATAGCCCGATCATCCGCGACCTCTGGGCCTACGTCAGCAACGCCAACGCGTACGCCTTCGACCCGCCACGCGCGAACGCTCTGCTCAACGCCGCCGGCTGGGTGCGCGTCGATGGCGTGCGAGAGAAGGATGGCGAGCCTCTCCGGTTCACCTTGGCCACCAGCGACGACCCCGTCCAATCACGCGTCGCGCACGAGATCGCCCGGCAGTGGGGCCTGCTCGGCATCCAGGTCGACGTGCAGGTGAGCAGCGTCAGCGAGTTTACGAAGGAGATCCTCCTGCCCCGCAACTTCGACGCCGCGCTGCGCACGATCAGCCCGCCTGGGCCAGACCCCGACCCTTACCCCTTCTGGCACAGCACCCAGATCGTGGGCGGCGGGCTCAACCTGGCAAGCTTTTCTAACCTCGAGGCAGACCTGCTGCTAGAGACCGCCCGCCTAGAGCCATCGCTGGCTGAGCGGGCGGAGAATTACCGCGCATTCCAGGAGATCTTCGCCCTGGAGCTGCCAGCCGTGCTCCTCTACACCGCTACCTACCAGTACATCGTAAACGCCGACGTGCGAGACGTGACACCCGGGCTCCTCTTCACCCTGAGCGCCCGCTTCCACGATGTCCAACGCTGGTCCGTGGAGACGGAGCCGCTGAGCGATACGGCAGAGTGAGGGCGGCGCGAGATCGGATAGAATCGAGAATGAATCGAGCGAGGAGGGTCAGACGATGGCAACAGAGCAGACGGTACCTACGAAAGCGGAGCTCGTGAATGCCCTACGGTCGAGTGCGCGAGAGGTGCAGGCGAAGCTGGGCGGACGTCCGGCGGAGACATTCGAGGAGGGTCGCTACGAGAACGGCTGGAGCGGCCGCCAGATCTTCGCGCACGTCGCGTCGATCGAATGGACGTACCCCCGGCTGATCGACATCGCGAAGCAAGCGGCAGCTCCCTCGCCAAAGGAGCCATCCCAGGGCGAGCCGGGGCAGTCAGGCCAGCCGCCTGCGCGCACCATGCGGGGCGGCGTCGATGACTACAACCAGCGCCAGGTCGAGAAGCGAGCGCAGGCATCGGTGGCGGAGCTGCTGGCTGAGTTCGAGAAAAACCGCGCGGCGACGATCGCGGCTGTGCAGAAGGTAGACGAGGCGTTGCTGGCCACGCCGATTCGTTCGGCCGGCGGCATTAGCGGAACGCTCGGCAGCGTTATCCAGATGGTCGCCGTCGCTCACGTGCTGGGCCACGTGAACGACATCGTCGGAGAGAGCTCATCCTAACAGGCCATAGGCCCAAGCTGTGCTAGAATCGACCTCGTGCGCACCGTCTT
>JACZTE010000191.1 GCA_022573935.1 Chloroflexota bacterium | reverse complement strand
CTGCGGCGGATTTCACGAACACGACGCACGATGTGCCCTTCATGGGCGCCCACTATCTCAACTTCGGCTACGTTGGCGACGGCGTCTTCGATCCGAGCAAGCCGGAGGGGTTGCTCTTTAGCAAGCTGGGCGGCGGCGAGGACGCGGAATCGCAGCTAGTGGGCGTATGGTTCCTCATCGTGCCCGGGCAGGCAGGGTCGTCGGAGGACATCCCGCCCCAGGGCTTCGCGGGTAACCTGGACCTTTGGCACCAGCACCACGGGCTCTGCACCCGCGACGGAATTATTTCCGAGGACAACACCCGTGAGGGCTGTTTGGCCGACAACGGCAGCTGGCTCGGCGAGCTGAAATGGATGATGCACGTTTGGGTCTGGCCGGAAACCGCGGACAACACGGACGGCGTCTTCACCTACCTGAACTACGGCCTCTACGAGCAGCAGAATGTGCTCGGCGATGCCGGATCCGGCTTAGGGCGCTAGCTTCCGTTCCACTATCACCGTCTGCACCCAGTTGCGCGGCTGGTCTGCGTCGCAATCGCGCTCCCCTTCCGTCACCCTGAGCGATAGCGAAGGGTCTGGCCCCTCTATTGCTGGCCAGCGATCGGGTGGAGATTCTTCGCGGAGTTTATCCTGAGCCACCCAGATGCTTCGCTCCGCTTAGCATGACAGCGGCGAAGGGCTCAGAATGACGATCCCATTCAATGAGCCGCCGCCGCAACGAACGGCGATCACCTCGTAGGGATAGAACTTCAGCTCTGTCCGGCCCCGAGCTAACCCGCGCCATGCTCCTCGAACGGCTTGTCCGACAGGCTGAAGCCTGTCCCACAGATTGTTGAGCCCGCTTCTCGCCGTCCACGGCTTGTGATCCGGCTCACCGTCGTTGCTGCCGCATGCAGGTGGTACACTAATGGGGCGAAATCGTTCCACACTATAAGGGGAGGCGGCAATGGCTGATCTCATTATGTACACTTTGCGCACGTGCCCTACCTGCGAGCGGGCGCGGGAGGATCTCACGGCGGACGGCGTCGATTTCGAAGAGCGGACGATCGATGACAACGCCAAGTGGTTCGACGAGGCCTCGCAGCTAGGTCTCACCGTCCCGATTCTGGTCCGTGGCGATGCGGTGGAGGTGGGATGGAAGGGAGAGAGCGGGTGACACTTTCAGTAGCGTTGGGCCGTGAGCCTGACGAAACGTGAAACGGTCGCATAGCTCGTGGATCGGTAAGTGTTGCAACTCTATAATACGCTGACACGGCGCAAGGAGCCGTTCGCGCCCCTGGAGCCGGGCAAGGCGAGCATCTACTCCTGCGGTCCTACCGTCTATCGCGATGTCCACATCGGCAACCTGCGCACCTACCTGCTGGCCGACTGGCTGCGCCGCATGCTGGAGGCACGAGGCTTCGCGGTGACGCACGTCAAGAACATCACCGACGTCGGCCACATGCGGCAGGAGATGCTCGATCGCGGTGAAGACAAGGTAATCGCCGCTGCCCTGGCCGCCGGCAAGACGCCCCAGCAGATCGTCCAGGAGTACACCAAGTCGTTCCTGCGAGACGAGGCCGCCCTCGACATCAAGCCCGCCGACGTCTTCCCGCGGGCCACCGATCACATCCCCCAGATGATCGAGATGACGCAAGAGCTGCTGAAGCGAGGGCTGGCCTACGAGGTGGAAGGCAACGTCTACTTCAGCGTGGGAGGCTTCTCCGGGTATGGCAAGCTCTCCGGCAACGTTGAAGCCTCGCTCCTGGAGGGAGTGCGGGCCGAGGCGGATCCCCGCAAGCGCGACCCGCGCGACTTCGCGCTCTGGAAGGCGACCGAGCCCGGCCGGGTGATGAAGTGGCCCAGCCCCTGGGGCGAAGGCTTCCCCGGCTGGCACATCGAGTGCTCGGCCATGTCCACGTTCCACCTCGGGCCCACGTTCGACATCCACACCGGCGGCGTCGATAACATCTTCCCCCACCACGAAGACGAGCTGGCGCAAAGCGAGGGCGCGCTCGGCCATCAGGTGGTGCGCTACTGGATGCACGGCCAGCACCTGCTGGTGGACGGGCTCAAGATGTCCAAGTCCACCGGCAACACCTACACGCTGCCTGATCTCCAATCGCGCGGCTTCGAGCCACAGGCCTTCCGCTACCTCTGTGCCGCCACCCACTATCGCCGCCGGCTCAACTTCACCTTCGATTCGCTGCGGGCGGCGACGTTCGCGCTCAACCGGCTGCGCCAGGAGGCGTTCCTGGCGGCGCAGTCCTCTGACAGCGAAGGCGGAGAGGAGTGGGAGGCAGCGTTCTGGGATGCGATGGAGGACGATCTCCACCTGCCACGGGCGCTCGCCATCGTCTGGCGGATGATGCGCTCCGAGACGCCGCCCGGCGCGAAGGCGCGACTCCTGCGCAGCTTCGACGAGGTGTTGATGTTCGGTCTGTTCGCGCCACCGACGGAGGTGCCGGCCCCGGTGCGCGCGCTGGTGGACGAACGGCAGGAGCTGCGCCGCCGGGCCACCTTCGCCGACGCCGACGGCCTGCGCGAGCGCATCGACGCCGCGGGCTTTCACGTCCGCGATACGCGGAACGACCCGGCGGTCGTGCCGGCGCCTGCGCCTCCGCCGGCGAAGGCTGTGGGGCTCCACTCGTCGAGCGACATCCCCTCGTGGCTGGAAAAACCGGACGAGCTCGACTTCAGCCTGATCCTGAACGGCCGCGACGATCTAGATGGCCTGCGCCGTGGCGTCGAAGCCGCGCTCCGCCACACCGGCGACCACAAGGTCGAAGTGATCGTCGTCGACAATGGCTCGAGCGACGGCACGGCCGAGTGGCTGGAGGAGCTGGCGGCGCGAGACGAACGGGTGCGCGCCATCCACTGCGACCACAACCTGGGGGTGGGAGCGGCCCGTAACTGCGGCCTGCGGCAGGCGCGGGGGCGCTACGTGGTGCTGCTCGATAGCAGCGTGGAGCTGACCGGCGATCTCCTCTCGCCTCTGGCCGAGGCGCTTGAGGACGGGCCGGCGGGCATCGTCGGCGCCTTCGGCGTGAACACGGAGGACCTGCGCGACTTCGAGGACGCGCCGGGGCCGGAGGTGGACGCCGTGGAGGGCTACCTGATGGCGTTTCGCCGCGAGCGCGTACGGGAGGTGGGGCTGATGGACGAGAAGTTTCGCTTCTATCGCCACCTCGATCTCGACTACAGCTTCGCCTTCCGCGAGCACGGCTACCGCAATCGCATCGTCCGCGATCTGCCGCTACGCCGCCACGCCCACAGCGACTGGGAGCGAACGCCGGAGGAGGAGCGCGACCGTCTGAGCAAGCGCAACTTCTACCGCTTCCTCAAGAAGCACGGCGACCGCACCGACCTGCTGCTGGCCAGCGCCAAGAAGTAGCCGCGCACAGCCCCGCGTTCGTTTCCTGGACAGCCACGTAGGGACAGAGCTTTAGCTTTGTCCTGGCGGTCGCGCCATGCTGAAGCCCATCGAAGCGTCATCTCGAGGCAGCGTAGGCCTGCGCACCGTGTC
>JACZTE010000190.1 GCA_022573935.1 Chloroflexota bacterium | reverse complement strand
CTAGCGCGGAGTCTGTACGGGCGATGACCTCCGCCTGATACGCCTTCCACGCCTCGAGGTCGGCGAACTGGAGCTGCTCCATCTCGTCGACGCTCTCCTCGCGACCCAGGCGATCGACCGTGACGCCCACCTTCGACGCCCAGCCGCCAGACTGCCAAACGTCGGGCTCGCGAAGGATGAGCCCGCTCATCGATTGATCCTGTGCCCTGATGAAGTGGCTCAGGCTGAAGGCGATCGGCAGGACTCCAGCGCGCTCGTGATGGTTGATCTGGTCTAGGGTCATGTCGGAGATGGCGCGCTCCCAGAGCGTGTTCATCGCCCTAACCCGATTCCGAAGCGAAGCGACGAAGATGTCCGGCACAGCTACTCTCCTGCGATCGCTACCCACGGTAACGCTGTCCTCGTAAAGATCTACTCTCCGGGCGCCTCGAAGGGTCGGAGAGCGCCGGCCAGGCGGGCTTCAGTTGAGCCTGATGAGGGCGTCGCCGGCGATAAGAACTTGGTCCTTGTCTCCACCCCAGATAATGACGAGGGTGTCGCCCAGACGAAGCTTGAGACCGGTTATTGGTCCTTCCTCGAGCAGAATAGCGTCGATGCCTCTGACCGTAACGTTCGTTCCTGAGTCCCAGGGCGTCGGTAGGTCAGCACCCACGGTTTCCACCTGAGCACTCACCTGGGTAATGCGGAGCTCTTCAAAGGCACCCGTGGGCACCAAGGGCGGGACACCGTAGACGATGTCGATACCCTGGAAGCCAAGCATAGGCTGGTCACTCCTGTACTCTTCTATCTTTTGAAGCGGCAACCCACGAAACTCGCTATCCAGGTAGTAGAGCGGAAACGCCTTGAGAGCGTTCGCTTCGGCTACCGTCAGCGTCCAGCGCCCCTGGGTAGCGCCGGTACTAGCGAGGGTTAGCGGCTCGAGAAGAGTGTTGGATACCTGGTCAAACGGCAGCCATTCCACCGTCTGGTATGAGTAAACTCTCTCCCCAGATGGAGCCAATCCACCGTCCACCGTCGATTTATAGTAGACCTCCTTGAGAAGAAGGTAGTAGTTAGCCGGGTCTATATAGGCGACTCTCTCTCCGATCTTTTGCCCTTCATCGGTTACGTCGGTGCGGATCGTTTCTACTTGTCTGCCGTCCAAGATCGCCTCTCCGCTTTGTGCTCCCACGGATAGCGCCCGATACGACCCCCACAATTCGTTCTCGATCGTGTTGAGCCACATTATGTCCTGGTCGGGCGCCTCTTGTCTAAAGAACTGCCCCCCAGAAAACGTAGTCAACATTGTGCCGCTGCGCACCTGTACCTCAGGCGCGGAGCCGTCACCGGAACTGTTTTCTACCCTTGCCCTGAAGCCGGTGATGTCGATCCAGTATTCCCTCTCTTCTGTGTCCTGAACCGTTCCGTCCGCTCCACGGGTCTCAATCGTCATCTTCACGTGCAGCACTCCCTGGCGGTCGATCGCCGGGATGACCCTCCCTCGTGAGACCGCAAGGGCTCCTTGGGCGTCTGTCAGTGTCAGATCGGCGAACTGTCCTTGCGGGGGCTGGGTCTCAACGCCGCCGTCGCGGAGCAGGAGGAAGGCGAGCAAGGCGAGGCTGCCCAGCGCGAGCACCACGAGTCCGCCAGCAAGCCGCCTTCTCCTTGCCATGGCGAGCTAAGGATAAGCGATCAGCGAGCGAATTGCACTAGCCGGTGCTCAGCCTGGCCGTCTTTGATGACTCGAACGTCAGGGTATCCCACGATGCGCACGGTCGACCGGCCGCACGTGGGGCAGGGCCGAAGCGATCATCGGCAGCCTCGAGTACGCGGCGGAGCGCGGTTGGCTGTGGTTGCGAAGGCGCAATTTCACTGCGATCGCTACCCACGGTAACGCTGTCCTCGTCGCGCAGTGTGCGACGATCAGCGCTCGTCTGGCGGAACGTTCTGGTCGGCGCTCGTGCGATGCGG
This sequence comes from Chloroflexota bacterium, assembly GCA_022573935.1. The sequence goes on along the minus strand of JACZTE010000190.1, from coordinate 1,561 downwards.
GAACCGCTCCGCAGGGATAGTGCCCATCTTGCCTGCCTGGTAGTCCTGGACCGCCTGGGCGATCTCCTCTTTCGTGTTCATCACGAACGGGCCGTACCGCGTGACCGGCTCCCGTATCGGCAAGCCGCCGAGGACGAGCACCTCCCAGCCGGTCGGCGAGCTTGCCGGCTGCGCTTCCGCCGCGCGGATCCTCATGGCATCGCCCGGGCCGAAGACGGCGAGCTGTCCCTCATCGAGCGGCTGCTGCTCCACCCCGACGTGCCCGCGCCCGGAGAGGACGTACACGAGCGCGTTGAAGTCGCGCGGCCACGGAATCGACACACCCGCGCCGGGAGCGACCGTGGCGTGCAGATAGGTGATCGGCGTATGGGTGACGCCGGGACCTCGGTGCCCTGCGAGCTCACCGGCGATCACGCGCACGAGCGATGAGCCGTCGTCGTTCGATAACAGCGTGACATCGTCCGCTTCGATGTCCTGATACGCCGGAGGGATCATCTTTTGCGCAGCGGGCAGGTTCACCCAGAGCTGCACGCCATGGAACAGCCCGCCCGCGACGACGAGGCGCTCGGGCGGCGTCTCGATGTGCTGGATCCCGCCTCCAGCCGTCATCCATTGCGTCGCACCGTCGGTGATCAGCCCGCCGCCGCCAGTAGTGTCGCGATGCTCGAACGCGCCGTCGATCATATAGGTCACGGTCTCGAAGCCGCGGTGCGGATGCCAGGGGGTGCCCTTCGCCTCGCCTGGCGCGTACTCCACGGCGCCCATGTGGTCCAGCAGGAGAAACGGGTCGGCGAGGGCGAGCATGGGGCCGGGGAACGAGCGTCGCACAACAAAGCCTTCGCCCTCCAACTGCCGGTGCGCTGTCACCACCTGGGCGACCGGACGCCAGCGGGTCTCCTTCTCCGATAGCGTGGGAAGGCGCGGCAGCGTAAGCGTGTCCGCGGTCACTGCAGGCATATCTAGCCGTTGCTCTCCTTGAGGGTGCTGGTTCTGTCGCAAGTATATCGAGAGACTGCATCGCTTCGGTAGCTGGAAGCAGGACGGTACAGAAGAGAGCGACCGCAGTACCAATCGCGAGGCTCAGGCTGCCAGGGCGCCAAAGGCCCGCTGCACGACCTCGGGCAGGGCCGGGTGCACATAGATCGCCTGCGTGATCGCGCTGGTGTCCGCGCGCGCCCGCATCGCGTTGGCGACCTCCTGAATGAGGATCGACGCCTCGCTGCCGATGATATGGCAGCCGAGGATCTCTCGTGTCTCCGGATGAGCCAGCACTTTGACGAAGCCGTCGTTATCCTCGATAGAGGAACCGTACGCCGTATCGCTGTAGTTGTAGATTCCCGTGACGAACGGCACGTCCTTCTCTCTCGCCTCTTGTTCCGTGAGCCCAACGGACGCCACTTGCGGCGAAGCGAAGACGGCGTGTGGCATCGCATGGTAATCGACGGGCGCCTTCTGTTCGGGGTTGTAGATGTTGTGCGCGACGTAGGCAGCCTCAAGATTGGCGCTGTGCTTCAGCAGGTAGCGGCCGACGATATCGCCGAGCGCCCAGATGCCCGGTGCG
>JACZTE010000189.1 GCA_022573935.1 Chloroflexota bacterium | reverse complement strand
GTCGGCGGGCTGCATCCTGCTCGTAGACCTGGCGCTACGCGAGCAGGACCGGCGCTGGCTACCCTTCGGCGCGTTGGCCGGGCTCGCGGCCGCGGCGATCTGGACGGTCGTCCTGATCCTGCGGGGGCGCGAAGCGGTCGTCTTCAGCGGGACGTACTCGCTCGATAGCTTCAGCATCTTCTTCAACTTCCTCTTCCTCGGCGTCGCCGGGCTCGTCGTCCTCGCCTCCGTCGACCATGTGCGACGGCTGCGCTATCAGGGCGAGTTCTGGACGCTGCTGCTGTTGGCCACCACCGGCATGATGCTGCTGGCCGGCGCGCGCGATCTGATCCTGATCTTTGTCGCGCTGGAGCTCACCAGCATCTCCCAGTACGTGCTGGCCGGCTTCCTGAAGGACGACCGGTCGAGCGAGGCGGGGCTGAAGTATATCATCCTCGGCGCGATCGCCTCGGCGGTGATCCTGTACGGCATGGCGTTCCTCTTTGGCATCTCGGGCACGACGAAGCTCGTCGCGCCCGAGGGCCAGGCGAGCATCTTCGCGCTCATCGCCCAGGGCGAACCCGGCACGCGCGCGGCCCTGTTCGCCGCGATGGTCATGCTGGGCGCCGGCTTCAGCTTCAAGGTGGCGCTGGTGCCGTTCCAGATGTGGGTGCCCGACGTGTACGAAGCGGCGGCGACGCCGGTGGCCGCCTTCCTCTCGGTCGGGAGCAAGGCAGCCGGATTCGCCGTCGTGCTGCGCATCTTCTACGAGGGCTTCGGCCCCGATAGCTTCATTGGGAGCGATTGGTCGAACCTGTTCGCCGCCTTCGCGGTCGTCTCCATGACGGTAGGGAACGTGATGGCGCTGCTCCAGACCAACATCAAGCGCATGCTGGGGTATAGCTCCATCGCCCAGGCGGGCAACCTCGCTATCGGTGTCGCGGCGATCGCCGCCTCCAGCGGCGGCATCAGCCTGGGGGCGAGCGGCGTCACCTTCTTCCTGGCGACCTATGTCTTCACCAACCTGGGCGCGTTCTTCGCTGTGGCCGTCATCTCACAGCGGCTCGGCTCCGACGCGATCGCCGGCTACGCGGGCATGGGGCGGCGAGCGCCCCTGCTGGCGGCGGCGCTCGCGATCTGCCTCGTCTCGCTCACGGGCATCCCGCCCACCGCCGGCTTCGTCGCGAAGCTGTACATCTTCAACGCCGCTGTTCAGAGCGATCTGGTCTGGCTCGTGATCGTCGGTGTGCTCAACACGGCTGTCTCCGCGTACTACTACCTGCGAATCGTCAGCCACATGTACGTCTCGCCTGCGCCGGACGAGGGCGACATCGTGCCCAGCCCGTGGCTGGCGGCGGCGCTGCTGACGACCAGCGTCGGCGTGGTCGCGATTGGCCTCGTGCCCTTCCCCCTGATCGAGGCAGCCGAGCGAGCGGCGAGCGCTCTCGGCTAAGCCCGAGCGGCTCCCTCGTCGCCACGATCCCGACGCCGTGCTACACTGGCGGCGCGAAGCTCGACGTTCGCGGAGGGAGAACGATGGCATTCGAGACGCTTCTGGTGGAGCGGGACGGCCCGATCATGACGGTGCGTCTGAACCGGCCCGAGAAGCGGAACGCGATCAATAACCAGATGCACAGAGACCTCCAGGCTCTCTGCGGGGAGCTGACCGAGGATTTCGACACTCGCGTGGTGATCCTCACCGGCGAAGGCAACGCCTTCTCCGCGGGCGCAGATACTAGCGAGTGGGGCAAGCCGGGCCCCGACAACGAGCTGGAGCTGCGCCACGACTCGGGCATCGGCGGCCGCACCTCAGGCGTGCTGGAGGCGCTCGATCAGATCACCATCGCCGCCGTGCACGGCTTCGCTGTGGGCGGGGCGGTCGTCCTCGCGACCTGCTGCGACTTTCGTGTGGCCGGCGAGTCCACCTGGTTCTCCATCCCAGAGGTGGAGCTGGGCATCCCGCTGAGCTGGAACGCGCTGCCTCGATTGGCCCGTGCCGTGGGACACGCGCGAGCGCTGGAGCTGACGGTGCTCTGCGAGCGCTTCTCAGCCGAACAGGCGCACGACTACGGGCTCGTCACCCACCTGGCCGCGGACGGCGAAGAGCTGAAGACCGCCCGCGACTTGGCGGAACGGGTCGTCGCCAAGCCACCGCTGCCTGTCGCCCTAACCAAAGCCTCTATGAAGGCGATCAGGCGCGGAACGGAGATGGGCGAGGTTTCCTATAGCGACCAAGACCTGCTCCTCTATAGCCGCCTCGTGCAGCAGCGCCAGCGCCGCCGTGAACGCGGTCGCGAGGAGTAGCCACCGGCCGATGGCTGGGGCAGATTACGCTATCGCCTGGCACGTCGAGCCGCGCTTCGCCCGCCGGGTACGGCGGCGAGCGCTCGCCTCGCTGGCCCGCCGAGCGCTGGCGGCGGAAGGCGCGCCGCTACCCGCCCAACTGAGCATCGCCGTCACCGACGACGAGACGGTGCGCGATCTGAACCATCGCTACCGAGGCGTAGACGCGGCCACCGACGTGCTCGCCTTCAGCCTGGACTCCGGCGACGCTTTCGTCACGCCCCCGCGAGGCGGCCGCCAGCTAGGGGAGATCGTCATCGCGTTTCCAACGGCTGCTCGCCAGGCGGAGGAGGCCGGCCACGCCGTCGACGACGAGCTGGCGCACTTGCTGGTGCATGGCGTGCTCCACCTGCTTGGCCACGATCACCAGTCGCCGAAGGATGCGCGGGCGATGCGCGCGCGAGAGGAGGCGCTGCTAGGCAGGGCGGCGCATTGAGGCGACAGAAAGTCGCTGCTATACTGACGGCGATCCCGTGACTCGATCTTCCGCTATCCGGCCAACTCGACATGAGCACTGAAGTCCTCTATCGCAAGTGGCGGCCCCGCACCTTCGCCGAACTCGCCGGTCAAGAGCGAGTGGCGCGCACGCTCACGAACGCCATCGCGAGTGGCAAGGTGGCCCACGCTTACCTCTTCTCAGGGCCACGCGGCACGGGCAAAACGACCAGCGGCCGTCTGCTGGCGAAGGCGCTGAACTGCGCCGAGCCGAAGGAAGGCGAGCCCTGCAACGAGTGCGAGAGCTGCCGCTCCTATCTCGAGGGCAGGGCGCTCGACCTGGTCGAGCTGGACGCCGCTAGCAATCGCGGCATCGACGAGATCCGCAGCCTGCGCGAGAAGGCGAACTTCGCCCCGGCCGCCGGCGCCTACAAGCTCTACCTGGTGGACGAGGTCCACATGCTCACAGAGCCGGCCTTCAACGCGCTGCTTAAGACGCTGGAGGAGCCGCCGCCCTACATCGTCTTCGTCCTCGCCACCACCGAGGTGCACAAGGTGCCTGCTACCGTCATCTCGCGCTGCCAGCGCTTCGATTTCCGACGCATCCCGCTCGCGGCCGCCGTCGAGCGGCTCGGCTACGTGGCCGAACAGGAGGGGATCGACTGCCCCCAGGATGCGCTGGAGGTGATGGCGCGCACCGCCACCGGCAGCCTGCGTGACGCCATCAACCTGCTCGAACAGCTAGTCGATGGCTACGGCAAGAAGCTGACGCTGGAGCAGGT
>JACZTE010000188.1 GCA_022573935.1 Chloroflexota bacterium | reverse complement strand
GGAGCACCACCTGCTCTCGCCCATCTTCGCTCCCTACCTGTCGGAGGTGGCGGCGGGTAGCAGGGAGATGGCGCTTGGGCTGCTGGCGGAACCTGCCAACGCGCATTTCGTCGCCTACCGCGACGGAAAGCCGCTGGGCATGGACACATTCGTCGCTCCAGGCTTCTCCGCACCGCTCGCGACGCCGGAGGCCTGCATCTATCTGTGGCAGGGCATCGTCTCTCCGAACGCGCGCGGCGCGGGCGTGGGCAGGGCGTTGCTGTCGCACGCTATGGGTTGGGCGCAGGAGCAGGGGTACCGCTGGTGCACGCTCCACTTCTACGCGGCGAACCTCTCTGGCGCATCGTTCTGGCTGGCGAACGGCTTTCGCCCGTTGGAGCATCGCCTCCGCCGTCGGGTCGACGAACGGATCGCCTGGGATAGGGCGTGAGGTTGCGCGGAGCACCGCCGGATCAGTCCGGCGGTATCGTCGACCGTGATCTGGAGACCGCGTCCGTAAGCGATAGATCAGCGGCTTCGTACCGCTGCGCTTGACGCATTGACCGTGGTATAATCGCCGGGAGTACGCGCCCCAAGGCGCGCTGAAGGCCAGGAGAGCCCGATGTTCGACGACTGGGAGTCCCTCCTCGCGGTAGCTGTTGCCGTCCTCATCGCCTATGGGGCCGTCCTCTGGCTGGGCATCATCGTCTGGATCTACCGCGACATTCGCGAGCGGACGCGCGATACGGCGTCGCAGATCATGGCCGGGCTGCTGGTGGTGCTCTTCAACATCCCGGGCCTCTTCCTCTACCTGATCCTTCGCCCCCACGAGACGATGATCGAAGCCTACGAGCGTCGGTTGGAGGGCGAGGCGTTGATACGGGAGCTGGCCGAACAGCGGCGTTCCTGTCCAAGCTGCGATGCGCCGATACGGGAGGAGTTCCTCCTGTGCCCGCAGTGTCGCACCAGGCTGCAGGAGCCGTGCTCCGGCTGCGCCCGCGCGCTGGAGCTAACCTGGAGCGCTTGCCCCTACTGCGGCGCCGCGGGGCCGGGCAAGACCGCCGCTTCGGAGCCACCTGAGCTCTCAGGCACTACGCGGTCGGAGACGGCAGGGGCGCCCGCGCCGCCGCCATCAGGCCAGCCGGATGGCCAATCCTCTCGCTCTGGGGCGAGATCCTCGCGATAGCATTCCCGCCTTCTCTACATCACCCTGAGCCGTTCGCTTGAGCCCTTGCTGAAGCCTGTCGAAGGGCTCAGCATGACAAGAGCCTCGTAGGGACAGACCTTCAGGTCTGTCCGGAAGCGTGGTGCCTGGAAGTACGAACGAGATGCTTCGCTTTGCTCAGCATGACAGGGGCGAGGGGCTTGCCGCCACGCGCTAGCGGAGCGCTTCGACGAGCTGCGGCAGGTCTAGCCGCTCGCGAAACAGCTCGACCGCGCGGTCCAGCTTGCGCCGGCCCGTAAAGCGGGTGTGGCCGTACAGATCGTCCAGCAGCTCGACGGTGCGCACGGTGCCCTCCGGCGAGAGGAGGACGGTGATATCGAGCTCGCTTCCCGCCAGCCGGTCGAGCAGGTACGGGCTGGGCGCCTGCCCGCCTGTGAGGATGAGGCAGTCGGGCTCTGTAGCCAGGGCGGCCAGGTGCAGGTCCATCTTGTCGAAGCGGTTGATCACCGCCTTGCGGCCGTGCTGCAGGAAGTAGGGCTGGCCGGGGTCGACGGAGATGGGGCCGAGCATGACGTACTCCAGCGCCTCTTCTTCCTCTCCCTCCTCCACCAGCCGCGATGCGCGGAGCGTCTCCGCCATCTCGCGCACGTTGGGGCCCGCGAGCAGCCGGTCTTCGGGCAGGGCGGCCAGGCAGGCGAGTCCGCGCTCGCGTAGCAGGGCCTCAGCCGCGTCCAGCCGCCGTTCGGGCTGGCGCGTGGCGACGACCCCTAGGAACGTGTCGCCCAAGGTCTGGGCGGCTGCGGACAGGTCGCCCGAGCCCGCCTCGTCCACTCCCGCGCTCACCAGCACGACGCGGGCGGCGAGGCGAACCGCGAGTTCGTGCGGGATGCCGGACGGCGTCTCAATGATGCAGACGTCGCCCGCCGCGTTGGCGCTGTTCGCCTCGGCCTGCGCCTCCTGTTCGCTGACGGCGGCTCGGGGCGAGGCGCAGCCCGGCACGGCGGCCAGCGTGCGCGCGTCGTCCTCGGCGGCTGCGTCGGCCCCCTCCGGCGAGCGGACGCGCAGCAGGCGGACGTTGCGTCCTTCGGCGGCCAGGCGGGCGCCCAGCGCCGCCGCCGTAGTGGTGCGGCCCTCGCCGGGCTGGAGCGAGGCGATCAGAAGTGTCGACATCGGCGCCAGTATAGCGATGTCGGCGGCTACGAGCTACGGGCGATGCGGCGCTTGCCCTGCGGCCGAGCCGGGCCTTCGACAGGTTCGCCCGTGGTCAAGGTCACGCTAGCTGTGTGAACTCAGCCGTCGGCGACGCCGGCCAGGAGACGCTGGAGGTTTGTGATCGCCCCCGGAACGTGCTTGACGATCCGGCCGAGGACCTCGAGCTGAGCCGGGTCCGGATCGCCATCCGAGTCGTTGCTGCTGAACGCGTCGAGACGGGCATCCGCCAGCCAGGATCCCAGCCCGGGATCGCTGCGCCAACGCGCCATGTTTACCGTGTTGGCGAGCGTTGTTCGCAGCCAGTCGATGTCGGAGTCTGGGTGGGGGACCACCGTGCAGAGTTCGTTCTTCTCCGCATCGTCCGAGCAGCTGGCCTCGATGTGGCCGATGAATGCCGCGCTGAACACCTGCTGACAGGTTCGGACGCTCTGGAGTGTGATTCTGTCGCCGTCGAACACCGGAACCGCCGGCCGCCGCTCCAGCCCATCGGCCGTGCAGTCGACGTAGAGCGCATCCGGGCTCGCGGGGATCGATCCGTTCTCCAAGACGATCTCTTGGGCACTGATAGATTGCACTCGACCCAGGCGAACGATGTTGTCGATCCGGCGCAGCTGTTCAAGCTCCGCCACCGTCACGGTCGCGCATCGGTACATGCTCGGGCGGACGGTGTCATCGAGACGGAGCAGCTGGCCACTCGCCTCCAGACGGTCGAAGAGGTCGTCGATCGACGTCGCTAGCGCGGAGGCCTCCATCTGTTTCGCGAAGCCGCCGATCGTGCTGTCGAAAGACTCCGGGCCGGGCTGGATCGTGGCGCGATCCAGCAGCCACGAGTCGCGAGGCATGATCCAGGTGATGTCGTCAGGATCGACCCCGGTGGCCAACAGCCACAAACAGACGTCGATGCCGGTCTTGCCCGCTCCGACGACGACGTAGCCGGCCGGGGGGCGGTCGATCGTGGTCAGGGCGTTCGGCGACACGCACCGCAGCCCGTCGGCTACCTCGTACACAGGTGGTCGCATCGACGGGACGGTCACGTGCATGTAGGTGGAGTCGACGACCTTCTTCGCCGCCACCTCGTGCGTTTCGCCCGATACGAGCGAGACGATGGAACCGCCCTCAGCGTACTCGCACATCGGGAAGTACTGCACCCGCCCCGACGGGAGGAACTGCTGGTTCATGACCTGGTCGAAGTACG